>JBBTRW010000001.1:0-3471 GCA_038064995.1 Patescibacteria group bacterium
TGATGATCGAGAGGGCTCCAAATAACCGCCAGCGTTCCGATAGCCGGAGCTCTGGCTTTTTTAATTACAAAGCTGCAGGATCCGGTAAAATCAGCCTACAAAAGCTGTTACTAGACTGGCTCTCAGTATGACCACTAGCGTTTGGTGTGGTAGAAAAATTAGGCCAATTAAGTGTCGGCGGATTACCGGCTACACCATTCAGTTTACACTGGCCGGTCCCCTTTAAAATATAACTTATTCCCCAGGGATGCACCGACCCATCTAGTGTTGCCGTCCCCAGATAGTTAAAAGCTGCACCGGCCCTTGTTGAGGCTCCATAAGTGTACTGGTTAGTACTAGGCTGAGGCAGCTGTCCTGCATTACCCATAAATGACCTAATGGCATTGTTAAAGGCCACGTTATTAGAACCTGTGTAGCAGTTTGTATAAAAAGGCTCGCCTAAACATGCGTTCGCTGTAGTAGGGTAGGCTCCGTTAATCGTAGCGTATTGAATAAGGGCTTTGCGATATGCATTGACCGCACTCTCAGTTTTCTGGTTATTAGCCCTGTCTTGTATGCCGTTATATGCGATAATTACAAGCGCTGCTAAAATCCCAATTATTACTACAACTATCAGCAGCTCAACTATTGTAAAACCCTTGTTATTTACTTTACTGTCCTTCATTATTCTTTGTAACAATCTATAATTTTAAACATAAACTTTATTATTGCATTTTATTATACACCCTTTGACTTTTATCAGTTAAACAGATACAATAGTTCAGATTATGAAAAAAGGAATACACCCAACTAACTATCGTCCTGTCGTTTTTGCTGACGACCAGGCTAAATTTGCTTTTTTGACTCAGTCAACTGCAACCACTAACGAGAGTATCAAGTGGGAAGATGGCAAAACTTATCCATTGGTTAAAATGCACATTTCTAGCGCATCTCATCCGTTCTTTACAGGTGAAGAAAAAATTATCGACACCGAAGGACGTGTTGACCGCTTTAAAGCTCGCTTTGAGGCTGCTGCCCAACGCAAGACTGCTCTAGGTAACAAAGCAAAGAAAGCTACTGTCAAGGCTGAGAAAAAAGCCAGTGAGACACCAGCTACTAGTTAACTAAACCAGGAGGGCTCACTGCTATGAATATCGACACCTCCTCACTTGCCAGTGAAAAGGGCGAACTTGAAAAGTTTCTCAGCAACCCCGAGGCTTTTTCTGATCCTGCATATACAACTAAATCAAAACGCCTTAGCGAAATTGATGGTATTTTACAAAAAAACGAACAAATCAATAATTTAAAGAAGCAAATTAGCGAAGCTGACAACTTAATCGGTGGTGACGACGAACTAGCCGAGCTAGCAAAGGTTGAAAAGGCAGAAAACAAGGAAAAATTAGCTGCACTAGAAACAGAACTAGCTGAAATATTAGTACCAAGCGACCCGAATGACAGCAAAAATGTCATCATCGAAATACGTGCTGGTGCTGGCGGTGACGAAGCCAGTCTATTCGCCAGCGAATTACTACGTTCATACCTACGCTACTGTGAAACAAACCGCTTTAAAACCGAAATCATGAGCGAAAACGCCAACGATGTTGGTGGCTACAAAGAAGTCGTTTTTGAGGTTAAAGGCGACAGCCCATACGCATCGTTGAAATTCGAGAGTGGTGTCCACCGAGTCCAACGAATCCCAGCTACTGAAAGCCAAGGCCGCGTACATACCAGTACCGTAACAGTCGCAGTGCTGCCCGAAGCAGAAGAAACCGACATAGAAATTAATCCCGCAGACCTAAAGGTTGATGTCTACCGCGCAGGTGGCCATGGTGGCCAATCTGTTAACACGACTGACTCTGCCGTGCGCATTACTCACCTGCCAACAGGCCTAGTTGTAACTAATCAAGACGAAAAATCCCAGATCAAAAACAAAGCCAAGGCTATGAGCGTTTTGCGATCCCGCCTGTTGCAACAAAAAATCGACGAAGAAGCCGCCAAAACTGCCAGCGAACGTCGATCATTAATCGGATCTGGTGATCGCAGCGAAAAAATCCGCACATATAATTTCCCACAAGACCGTATAACCGACCACCGCATAGGTTATTCACGATCAAACATCCCCGCTGCAATGAACGGAGATATTCAAGATTTGATCGACGAGTTGCACAAAGCTGAACATGAATTAATATCTAAATAGTAATTTAAATTACAAAACCTAATTAGCAATCTTCTGTAACTTCCACGACAGCTCTTCGCATAGTTCGTGGTCTGTATTTGATAATCAAAGCAACCATAGTAATATCAAAGATCATCCATACTAAGCTCGCCAAAAGCCAAAATAACTGAGCAGTAGTCGCCGCATATATTGTAGTAACAGTTTGTGCCGTTAACCACATTGACCATGTAGATAAGCTAAGCTCATCCGCGTCTTTCAAAACAAGGAGCTTATGAACTTGCGGCCAAGACATCAATAAGGACATGAGCTGTACGGCTATATATGCAAATGTTACTACTTCTACCATGTTTATACTTTTACTTTTTTTATTTTTAGTTTTATATTATATATATAATAGCAAATTATTGTTATTTTGTCAATATATAGGCTGTTCGTGAGATAATGGCTTGTATGAATGTACAGCAGTGGCTCAGCCGAGCAACAGCCAGATTAGATGAAGTAGCCATAGACTCTTCACGACTTGACGCGGAATTACTTCTCGCTACCTCGTTATATAAACCACGAGAATACTTGTTAACGCACAGCGAGAAGGTACTATCTGATCACAAACTAGCCCAAGCTAATAAATGGCTACAACGTCGACTAAACCGCGAACCGATCGCCTATATCTTAGGCCACAAAGAGTTTTATGGGCGAGATTTTATGGTTTCACCAAGCGTACTGATCCCCCGACCTGAATCGGAAACTATAATTGAAATGTTAAAAAGCCTGCAACCCGACACAATTATCGATGTTGGCACCGGTAGCGGCTGCCTAGCGATCTCGGCTAAACTAGAAATTCCGAAAAGTCATGTAGTTGCAACTGACATTAGCGAAGATGCCCTACAAATTGCCAGACAAAACGCTAACGGCCTGAACGCAGAAATCACTTTTGTTATATCTAACCTATTGTCTGGTATAAAAACAGTCAAATCAGATCAACCCGTTACAATTGTGGCAAACCTACCTTATGTCGACAGTTCTTGGCAAGTTTCGCCCGAGACAAAGTTTGAACCTAGCCAAGCATTATTCGCTGATGATGACGGATTAAAACTGATCAAAAAACTGATTCTACAAACCAAGAAAAAACTGCGTCATGGCGACAATTTAATATTAGAATCCGACAAACGACAGCACGAACAAATAGCACGGTACGCTAAAAATCATGGTTTTATCCTAGAAAAAACCGATGGGCTTATTGCCCAGTATAAGCTTTCAGCGTAACGTCGATATCTTTCTTTTGGCCATCACGAAGCACGGTCAAGGTGACTTTGTCG
>JBBTRW010000001.1:3481-5723 GCA_038064995.1 Patescibacteria group bacterium
CATAGCCTGCCAGCAACAACGACAGTCCGTTGTATTGATCAACCGCCGCACCATTAACACTAACAATAATGTCTTTGTTCTGTATACCCGAAACTTGCGCTGGGCTATTTGCAACTACAGAACTGCCGGCCTCGTTATAAATATATGCACCTTTTGTAGATTTCAGGTTCAAACGATCTGCTATTTCAGGTGTAATTGTTATATAAGTTACACCCAAGTAGGCCCGCTGAACTTTTCCATTCGCTAACAAACCTTTGATTAGCCCCTTTGCAGCATTTATAGGAATAGCGAAACCAATGCCCTGCGAATCTGCTGCAATTGCAGTATTGATACCAATCATCCGGCCATTAAGGTCAACCAATGGGCCACCAGAATTACCGGGGTTAATTGACGCATCGGTTTGCAATAAATTGTCCAGGGATTCACCGTCATCTGTGCCATCGTCTGCTGTTATAGGACGCCCTTTGCCTGATATAATTCCGCTAGTTACAGTATTTTGAAACTCACCCAGTGCATTGCCAATTGCTAAAACTTTTTGGCCAACCTTGACCGACCGCGAATCAGCCAACTTTGCAGGTACCAAGTTCTTTGGCGGATTCATGATTTTTAGAAAACCTAGATCGTTCAGCGGGTCAACTCCGACTACCTTTACGTCGCTATAGATTTTGCCGTCGTTCATTACAACAGACACATCGCTAGTACCGTTTATCACGTGCTTGTTCGTCAGAATATACCCATCTTTGCTGATAATTACACCCGTGCCGGCGCCTTCGGATGTACCCTGATAATAACCGCTTGTTACAACTGATGTGGTAGTCACAGAGACAACACTAGACGAAACATCTTCAGCAACCCTGCTGATCGCCTGCTCGTCTGTCGATATGATTGTTGTTGGGGTTGATGTATTTTCTAAACTGATTAATCCGGTGCTTAGAAAAACCCAACTGCCTAAAAAGCTAGCAATAAAACAAAAAAATACTATAACTAAAAACTTGGTCACAGTATTCTTGCCCCCTGTCGTATATCCACCCTGCATTTACTATCCCCTTGTAATATCGTTAAAGAAAATAAGGATTATTAAAATAATACTACCAGAAAACACTGCCGGTAATGTAATGTCGTTAAGTCGAAGTTTCCTTTTGGATATGCTAATGCCGTACGCTTTTGCAGCAAAAAAACCTAGTAACGTAACAATAAAAGCGATATGCGCGATTTTGAAGTTTCCAGCTGCGGTAATCGAATAAGCAATCGTCCAGCTATACGCCAGCCAGCCTAGTTCTGCGACGATCAAACCCCATACAAGTGATAATAACGTGGCTCCGCTGCTGTCCTCATAGCTAGTCAAGGCATGTTGGGCGCTGATATAGCCAATTACCCACATAACAATAACTACAAGCCAAGCAGGCCAATCAAAGCTAACACTAAACAACGCCGTGACAGCCATAAATTGCGCCACGCCTGCCTGAAATAAAACCGCACCACGGTCACTGCGCGGCTTTAATATAACCAACCACAGCGCATACAATACCGCTACTACTACCTGCAACCAAGCCGTATCTGCTGCCTGCCATATCATAGTAACGACACTTAGTCCCAACAAAAGGTCCAGTAGGTTGGCTTTTATATTAGCCCACCAAAACCTAGGGCGAACGGCAAATATACGCCACTTACTGATTGCAACCAACAAGTATGCAATAACGGGAACGCCGAACAATACCAGTAGATACACAGCAGTAGCCAAAGCGACGTTAAACACGACATACAGCACTTCACTAACTAGCGATGTTTTCTTACCCGCAGATTTCACTAACTCCATATGCGGTTAATTATACCATGTGTTATTATTGGCCGACTATAACAACAAAATCAGCGTCCGTCTTCATGTCGTGTGGCAGAGGCCCGTTTTTCACAGATGTTTTCAGGGTCTTTTTTATCTTTGCAGTCGTAGCAGGCTGCTTTTTGGTGCTAAATTTGTAGATTGATACCTTGCCATATTCTTTACTGACAATTGCATTACCTACACTGACCACATTGAATCCTTTGTCTGTCAGCTTGTCTTGCGTTTCTTTGGCTGCACCTGTTCTGCCAGAACCGTTCAACACAACAATACGCGCCTTCTCTTTGGTGGCTTCGTCCTGATTCAGGCGCTTTGTTATATATGCCTGAATTGCATCGTACGAATATGTTCCGGCGGTAGGTATAACAACGCTTTGCCCACTGACCATTCCAGTAGTCAGCAGCC
>JBBTRW010000002.1:0-4048 GCA_038064995.1 Patescibacteria group bacterium
AAATGTAAAACTGACGAGTCCAAGCTATTTCATACAGACAATTGCCGTGAAAAAGCAAAGATAGGTGCAACGGCATGAACAAATTCGATCACCGCGCAATGCACCTAAAAGATGATAAAAAAGTTGTCTTTACAGCTATGTCAAAGAAGCTTTTTTATATGCGCTTTTTGATATCGAAATTTGTTATTGAGCAGGGCGCTGTTCCTATAAATCCATTTACTAGTTTTGACTATTTCATGATTGACAGTGTTGAACGCGACGAAATACGTAGTGCCAATAATGTTTTGGTTAGTCGCAGCGACGAGTTGTGGGTGTTTGGCCCGATTAGCGACGGCGTACTGGCGGAAATTTTACAAGCAAAAGAGGCCGGCAAGCCAGTTCGCTATTTTGCTACGAAAAATGACAAGGATATAGATGAAGTTGACTCAAAAAAAGTAGATTTTGAAAAAGAGGTTGAGGACAAAAAGCACCTTCTATAGATTAGTATATTTACATATTATCCAAATAGTGTAATAGTATATACAAATATACAGTTGATATGAGCGAGAATGTAGTAACAGTTGGTGAATACCAAGATGATGAAGTGTCTTATCAGGTCGAGGCTTTGAGGGGAATTATTCTAGACTTGCCTGAGAATAATATTGACGTGCAAAAAGTACAGCACAACAAAACAATTGAAAACTACATAAAACTCGCACTCGAAACAGCAGAAGAAACTACTCACCTAGAGATATTCCTGAGCGAGCTGATACTCGCACTAAAAAACTCTGAGAATCATGATTTAGCTAGAGATGCGCTATTGATTTGGGCGCCTGCAGCAGAAATCGCAGGCATGGGCGAAGTGAAAGAAGAACTAGAGAGTCTTGCCTTCGGCATCTTGTTTCCCGAAGACGCCGAGATGATCATAGAAGCCTATTCTAAACTGGGCGGCCAAGAAGCTATGCAGGAAATGGTCGACATGTATGTCAGCGGGATTGGTCATATACTAGCCGAAGACCTAGCCGAGCAGGTCCCTGGGTTTGAGGTTAGTGGTCGCAAGAAAAGCCACTATAGCGTTTGGCGCAAACATCAGCGAAAGAATAAAGATTACAAGTACATGCTACCAGACTTTTTTGGTATTAGGATTGTGGTTGATGATGGAGAAGACGGTGGAGTGGGCTCATGTTGGTTGGTGGCAAGTGCTGTAGAAAGATACTTTGAAAATGATACAGAACGAACGAAGGATTATATTTCCGACCCAAAACCCAACGGCTACAAGAGCCTTCATCTTACGCTGCTTGATGATGTTCTAGGAGCACCGTTGGAGCTCCAGGTCCGCACGCAAACTATGCACGATCGGGCAGAAAATTTACCTGGCGTATCACATATGGCATACGAAGCTTCTAGCAAGTACACTCCTTTCAAGTATGATGGCAAAGAGAATTCAAAGCGTATATATTCTTGGAGAGATAACGCAGCTGCAGAAATACGAGACAGAAAGGCGAATGGAAGCAATGATCTAAAAAGTCTTAATCCTGATAAAAATTTGATATTTACCCCGGACGGCAATTTGTATCAAATTAACATTGAGGATAGCGCGCTTGATTTTTCGTTCGCTGTACATGGAGAGAAAGCACTAAGGACTAAGCGCATTTGTGTAGATGGCAAACCTGTAGGGTTTAATACTTTGCTACCCACTCATGTAACTGTCTCAATAGAGTATTCTACTAAAAAAGAATCTATCCCGCGTTTAAATTGGCTTGCAATAGTAAAGTCAAAAAAAGCTGAGCGAGAGCTAAGAAGAACTGGGGATAAAGCTTGATCGCCCTTACCGCCGATCTGGGTTAAATACCTTTTCATACTATAATGAAGCTGATGAACAAGAGGTTGGAAGACAAATTAAAAACACTACCACGCAGTGCTGGTGTATATTTTCACAAGTCTGCGAGTGGGGAAGTGATATATGTGGGTAAAGCCGCTGTGCTGAAAAACCGTGTGCGCCAATATTTTCAAAATGTTGCTGACAAAGATGTTAAAACTCAGGCGCTGGTAGCCGAAATTACCGCGGTCGACTGGACTGAAACCGAGAGTGAGATAGATGCCTTGTTCCTAGAGAGCGAAATGATCAAACGTTACAAGCCACGCTATAACGTGTTGCTACGCGATGACAAAAGCCAGATTTTCGTGCGTATCAATATGCGTGATGATGTGCCGTTTGTGACAACAACTCGCCAACCTAGCGACGATAATGCCGAATATTATGGTCCGTATTATAACGGTTGGGCAGTCAAGAAGGCACTTCGATTGCTGCGAAAAGTATTTCCCTATTACACCTCCCCTACTTTGCCCAAAAAAGCCGACCTCAACTTTCATTTGGGACTGACGCCGGGACTCGAGGCTGGTGGATCGCTAGCCGAGTATCGCAAGAATTTACGTAAATTAACCAGATATCTCAGCGGCGAACGCAAAAAACTAATCCGCGAGCTAGAAAGCGAAATGAAAGTAGCTGCCAAGGCGAAAGAATATGAGACAGCAGCTAGCTTGCGAAACAGTATCCGCAATCTAGGCGAGTTACAGCGACAGATTGTATTTGGACGTGATGAGTTTTTAGACATGAGCAAAGACCAAGCATTGGTCGATCTACGCGATTTATTAGGACTAAGTGATCTACCAAAACGCATCGAAGGTTACGATATTTCACATATGAGCGGTACAAATAACGTCGCCAGCATGGTAGTTGCGACTAATGGGTTGGCAGATAAGGCCGAGTATCGAAAATTTAAACTACATATTCCTGGTAATAACGACTTTGCGCATATGAACGAAGCTCTGAGCCGGCGTTTTTCTGGTCGTCACGATTGGACCTTGCCAGATCTACTGCTAATCGATGGCGGCAAAGGGCAGCTAGATGCAGCCTTGAAAATACTAGAAGAAAAAAACCTGACAATCCCGACAATCGGCCTAGCCAAGCGCGAAGAAGAAATCGTGGTACACAAGACTAGGTCAAATGTACAAATTGCCTCGCATTCGCCAATTTCCCAAGAGAGTGATGATTTTGCACTGATACTTCTAGACAAAAACTCGCACATTGTGAAATTGCTACAGAGGCTACGTGACGAATCACATCGTTTTGCTGTTAGCTACCATACACATCTAAAGCGTCAGAAACAAACAGCAAATGAGCTAGAAGAAATACCTGGCATTGGACCAAAAACACGACAAAAATTAATCAAAAAATTTGGAAGCCTGCGTGGCGTTCAATCTGCCGATATTGATGAGATAGCTAAAGCTGTAGGTCTTAAAAAGGCTAGGCTGATAAAAAATAAATAGGGGTGCCAGGCATCAGCTCTGGTCGATATATACAATAAAAAATACACAAATACAACTTTTTTTCAGAATGTATGTATTAAAATTAAAAATGCTATACTAGCTAGCAATGAGAAAGCAGCTACTAATTTTTGGTATTCGCTGGCTTGCAACCAGTTTTGGTATTTGGCTTGCTGTTCGCTTGCTTGGCGGGATTCAAGAGGGATACGAGCCAACGCCTTTGACCTACGTTGGAGCAGGTTTAGCGTTTTCTGTTGTCAACTCGTTTTTAAAACCCGTTATAACCATTCTCAGCCTACCAGCAATTGTTTTAACCCTAGGGCTATTCATGTTGGTCGTGAATGGACTGATGGTTTGGATAGCTCTATTGCTGGTTCCTAGTCTGGAAATGAGCTTTTGGCAGGCTATATTAGCCGGTATAGTCTTAAGTCTTACTAATTATGCAATTTCATGGTTGCTAGATACACGTCAAACTAGTTCTTCGCGCGAATAGCCGTGGTATAATTGTTGGCAGTATGAGTATTGATGAGATTTTACAAATAACAATGGTAGTTTCGTCTGCGTTAATGATTTTATGCATTCTTTTGCAGCAACGCGGAGCTTCATTGGGGGCGGGATTTGGTAGTTCAGGTGAGTTATATACAACACGTCGTGGTACGGACAAAAGTTTATACGAAGCGACTATAATTTTGGCGGTTGTATTTGTCGGCTCACTACTAGCAGGTTTATTACTCGCATAAAA
>JBBTRW010000003.1:0-4641 GCA_038064995.1 Patescibacteria group bacterium
TCTGGTATCGCCAGCAAAAAACGACCAATTGGCTCATTTATCTTTATGGGTCCGACAGGCGTTGGTAAAACAGAACTGGCTAAGGTGCTAGCACGTGAAGTATTTGGCAGTGAGGATGCGTTGATTAAAATTGACATGAGTGAATTTGGCGAACGCCACACAGCCAGTCGCCTGGTTGGAGCGCCAGCTGGTTACGTAGGCTACGACGATGGTGGTCAGCTGACCGATAAAATTCGTCGCCAGCCATATAGCGTAGTTTTACTGGACGAAATTGAAAAAGCCCACCCGGACGTTTTTCAACTGTTACTGCAGCTGTTAGAAGACGGACGTCTGACTGATGCCAAGGGAAGAAGTGTTGATTTTTCAAATGCAATTATTATCTTGACCAGTAACCTGGGTGCCGAGTCAATGCAAAAGGAAGCCAGCCTAGGCTTTAAGGTAAAGTCATCAAGCGATAATAAAAAGCTAGATGATCTACACCAAAAAAACGAATCTGCAGCCAAAGAGGCGTTGTCTCGCATGATGCGACCAGAACTGACCAATCGTTTCGACGGTGTTGTGGTATTTCATGCGCTAACTCGTAAAGAAATTGGCAGGATCTTCAACCTACAAGTCAAAGACCTAAAGGATAGGTTAAACAAACAAGGCCTTAGTGTGGTCGTAACTGCGCAAGCTAAAAAATGGCTAATCGACAAAGGCTATGACGAGTTCAACGGCGCACGTCCCTTGAGGCGTATCTTGCAGGACGAGCTAGAGCACATTATCGCCGACGGCATGCTATCTGGCCAGTTTAAAAAAGGCGATGTCTTGCAAGCTACAACAAAAGACGACAAGCTAATGGTTGAGATAAAGGCGGAATAAGGGTGTTACCAAGGCGAATTATCACTATAATAGCGGTGTTACTTGCTCTTATTGGTCTAACCTGGTTCGCTTTTAACCATCAATTGGTGATTGACCAGATCGTTGTCGCTCAGTTTCAGCCGGCCAAGGAAGTATCTCAGATTGCCAAGCAAGCAAGTTTTACTGAAAAAGGCAATTTTTTGTTTTTAGCAGCCAGACCCGAACTAAGCGATAGAGATGCCTTTAACGTGCACTGCGAGAAAAAGTCCGAGCAAACAGTAGTTTTAGGTTGCTATATAGCGCCACGCAATCTATATATCTATAACGTTACCGACCCACGCCTTAACGGCGTGCGACAGGTTACAGCTGCTCATGAGATGCTACACGTTGCTTATGATCGTTTAGGTTATAGCGAGAAACGGCGTATCAACGATTTAATCACCAAAGCATTACCTAGCGTTCAAGCCGCCGACCCTGACCTGGCAGACAGAATAAAAGTTTATGATAAAACAGAGCCAGGCGAACGTAATAACGAGCTACATTCAATATTTGGAACAGAAGCCGCTAGCTTGCCGCCAGAGCTAGAAGAGTACTACAGTCAGTACTTTACTGACCGTAGTGTTATTACCAATTTTGCTTCGCAATACGACAAGGTTTTTGATGGCGTAAAGAATCAACAGGACCAGCTAGTGACCGATCTTGATGCTTTGGCTGCAGAAATTGATAGACTTACCAACGAGTATAATGCCGAATCAAATCAGCTGAACAGCGATATCGGCTCGTTCAATAACAAGGCAACGATCGATGGTGGGTTTAGTTCGCGATCAGCCTTTGATGCCGCCCGAAATGATCTTATCTATCGTCAAAGCTTACTGGACGCTAAACGACAAACGATTAATAGCAAAATCGACCAGTACGATCAAAAGCGCGCAGCGTTAGAAAGTTTGAACGTCAAGGTCAAGGAATTAAATTCAAAAATCGATAGTTCTAGCGTGCCAAGTCTTTAGTCATCTGATAAACTGGAACTAATGGTAAAATCAACAACTCAATACGTCTGTCAACAATGTGGCGCCTCGTACAGCAAGTGGGTAGGAAAGTGCGAAAACTGCGGCGCATGGAACTCGCTGTTAGAATCTACTCCGGTATCATCTGGCAAATCAGCCGTTGCAAAAAGTCGCGGCAAGATACTAAAAGCAAAAAAATTATCACAAGTAGAACTAGATAACGTAAAAGATCGGCTAAAGACCGGTTTTGGCGAGCTAGATACTGTGTTGGGTGGTGGGCTAATGCCCGGTGGCGTTATGTTGATGGCTGGTCAGCCAGGTATAGGCAAGAGCACCCTGTTGCTGCAAGTAGCTGCCAATGTTGCTAATAAAAAATCAGTACTATATATCAGCGGCGAAGAATCTGCCGGTCAGATCAAACTACGCGCCGAGCGACTGGGTGCTCACGAAAAGGAGGCCCTGAGCCTCGCTAGTAGCACTAGTGCTGATGATATTGCAGCAACTATAGCCGAGAGTCAGTATGACTTGGTGATTGTCGATTCTATTCAGACGCTAGCACTCGACGAAATTACTTCGGCTCCTGGAACAGTTAGTCAAATCACCAACTCGTCCAACGTTATAATCCGCGCTGCAAAATCCGCCAATACGTCCGTTGTGCTAGTCGGCCATGTTACAAAGGAAGGCTCAATCGCTGGGCCCAAAGTACTAGAGCACTTGGTTGACGTGGTATTAAATTTCGAAGGCGACCGTTATGGTGGATTCAAAATTATACGTGCTGCAAAAAACCGCTATGGTGCAACAAATGAAGTCGCACTACTGGAAATGGCAGAGGAAGGCTTAAGGCAGGTTGAAAACCCCTCCGCAGCTCTGCTGGCCGAGCGCCAAAACACCGACGGATCAGTCATATTAGCCACGCTAGAGGGCAACAGGCCGCTACTAGTCGAGATACAAGCTCTTGTAAATCCGACCCATTTCGGCTATCCTAAACGTACTGCTAGTGGATTTGATATCAATCGTCTCAATCTTTTGATCGCTGTTTTAGAAAAGCGTACAAAATTGAAATTATCCGAGAGCGATATCTATATCAATGTAGTAGGCGGATTGAAACTTGCCGATCCTGCCGCAGATTTAGCAGTTGCTATGGCAATTGCTTCTGCCGCGGCATCGCGCAAGATAGGTGATGGAGTAGTGGTTTTTGGTGAAGTTGGACTAGGTGGCGAAGTCCGCTCAGCCATTGCTAGCGACAGACGCTTGGATGAAGCAAAAAAACTTGGCTTTACCCAAGCTATCACGCCAAAGCTTCGCAAAAGCACAAAATTTGCACGTCAGGTAACTGATCTGCGCTCAGCCCTCGTTGACTACCTAAAGTAGTTATAAAAAGAAAAGTAAATTAAAGGAAAATTATATATGGAAATATTACAAACAATCATATTGCTATTGGTGTTGCTTTTGACACTATATATTGCTCTCAAACAAACTCGTTCTCCGAGAATCAAAAGCACATCGCTAAAGTCAGTTTTACTAGACAGCTCGGCGCTGATCGATGGCCGCATACTCGACGTTGCTCGCATCGGCTTTTTGGGCGGTACGCTAGTGGTTCCTAGCTCGGTGCTGCGCGAGATGCAGTATCTTGCCGACAACGCTGACAGCGAAAAACGCTCTCGTGCCCGTAACGGTCTAGACGTTGTAAAACAGCTTCAAGACCTACCGCACAGTGATGTAGAGATACTTGACGATGGCCTGCCGGGCGATGGTGGAGTAGATGAAAGGTTAGTTCAGCTTGCCAAGGCATCAAAAGCAGATCTACTGACGCTCGACTTTAACCTAAATAAAGTTGCCGCAGCTGAAGGTATACGAGTTCTAAATATCAATGAACTTGCGCAGACTTTACGCATGAGCTATCTACCTGGCGAGAAGCGCCACATTACATTGGTGAATAAAGGACAAGATAAAACTCAGGCCGTTGGATATCTAGAGGACGGCACTATGGTGGTTGTTGAAAATGCTGGTAGCCAAATCGGCCAATCGGTTGAGGTAGAATTTACCCGAGCACTGCAAACTGCGGCTGGTAAAATGTTATTTGCTAAAAAGTTGCGAGTTGAACAAAGCCAAAAACCCAATAAACCCGCTGCTAAAAAACCTACTAACAAGAAGAATGCTCGCAAAAAGCAATCTCCGGAAGATTCACTAGTCAAGTTAGCAAACCAATAAACTATGGTGCAGGCGGTGGTGGGGCTGCTGCTACGACCAAAGTTTTAGTGTAGGAGGTACTGTAAAGTGCCGAGTCTTTTACCGTTACAGAAACGCTGTATGTTCCCGATGTGACAGCAAAGTTGTAGGTTCCAGCAGCTTTCTTTGCATAAGATTTGTTGCCGACTTTGATAGATACACTTTGGATCGGGTTCTTGCCCTTTGTCACAGATACGCTAATTGTGTCGGTTCCATTAGTCGAAGCACTTGCCAGTGGCTTTGCGTCGCTACACAAGTGGACGTCGTCGCTAGCGCTGGCGTCATAGCCGCCTTCTGCCATGGTAACCTTCTTCTTGCTGACAGGGTCTAGAACGGTAGTAACGTTAATGTTCACTTTGGCTTCTTCTGGTGTACAGCTTGTCGCTTTTTTCTTTGATATCTTATCAAACGCCATCTGAGAATTAGATTGAGCTTGTTTATTGTTATACCAAGAAGGGAACAACTCACCTCTGATAGTTTGTATTCCGTTAGGTTGGCCAAACCAATCACCGTACTTCCACGAGTTCTCTTTGGCAAATATCTCGGTATGAATAGGTCCCATAATTTT
>JBBTRW010000004.1:0-1599 GCA_038064995.1 Patescibacteria group bacterium
TCTATTTGGTGGCTTCCTCATGATTAAGGCGCTTTGTTATATATGCCTGAATTGCATCGTACGAATATGTTACGGCGGTAGGTATAACAACGCTTTGCCCACTGACCATTCCAGTAGTCAGCAGCCCTGGGTCTTCATCTGCCAGTCCAAAGCGATCAATTTTCTTTTCATTAATGTCCCTAGCAAGATTAATCAGTGTTTTTATCTCGCCACTGACAAAATTGGTGCGTATATTGTCGCCCAGCGAATCAATTAAGCGCGATGCGGCTATTGGATTTGCCAAAGTTCCAGCACTAGCCGCCTTGTTACGAAGTGCCACTAAAATCTTTTGCTGATTAACCTCTCTATCAAAGTTGCCACGACTTAAACCGTAACCACCAACATCGTTTCGAGCCCGAGATAACATCAGAGCATGCTTGCCGTCCAGATGCGCTGGGCCATTAGGGTATTTGACGTAGTAACACCTATAATTACACTCCCAGTCAAAGTTTCGATCCAAGACACCTCGCGGATCAGTGCTTTCTATTTTTATATCAACACCCCCAACAGCATCGACAGCCTGTTGTACGGCTTTGTAGCCAACAAACACCGAGTACTGTATATCTAGGCCGTAAACCTCACCAACTTTCTTTCGCAGCGCAGCAGCGCCCTTTTTCGAGAACTCGCCTTGTTTTCTGTTTGGCTCTGAACATTGATATACAACGTTAATCTTACCTTCGTAACCAAATCGACAATCTTCGTCATATTTAACCCATAGATCCCTTGGTACGCTGGTCATTGCGGCGTTTTTCTTGGTCTGATTCAGGCTGACAATCATAATCGAGTCAGTCAATGAAGCACCATCGTGTTCATGTGGGTCGTCCTCACTGGTACCAAAAACCAATATATTGCTTCGCCCATTGGCGTCTTCCTTCAGTGGCTGACTGCTAGAAAAAACATCGAACAAATTACCCCCAAATATTTTGCTACCAGCAATAAATGCCTTTACCAACAAAAATACACCTATCAAAACTACAATTACGGCCAATATCTTAAGAGCACGCTTAATACCTGCTTTTGTTATTCGTTTTTTTTTCTTGAACGGTTTATCTTCGAACTTTTTTAAAGACTCGTCAATATCACTACGCTTCAGGCCACTCTTTGAAACCTGATCTTTGTCAGTTGATACAACTTTCTTTGCACCTTCGGCTGACTTTAGGGCTGCGTTGTCTTTTAAGAAACGCTCTGGCACTGGTTCGGCCCCTAAATTCCTGACCTTACTATTGTCACGACGACGAAGGCTAAATCCGTCAATTGAATTATTTTTATTACTCATTTGCTCTACACACTATAGCAGATTATGCTCACGTTTTGGACAAGTTTTTACGACCCAAGTTACATAGCTGCAATAGATATTAGTGTATGATGTATAAAGATGAATTCTAATAAAACAGGTACCGTGCTAAAAGACACTTTAGGTGTTATTTCTTTTGTGGTTCTAGTCGCGTTGGGTGTGATTTTTATCAATGCGTTTGTTTTTCGCAGCTTTAACGTCGAAGGTCCTAGTATGGAAAAAACTATGTTCACCGGGGACAAATTGATCGTCAACAAAACCCAGCT
>JBBTRW010000005.1:0-2669 GCA_038064995.1 Patescibacteria group bacterium
CTAGTATCCAAAATCAAGAGTACGTTCCCGAAAGGGGCCAAGTCATTGTTTTTAAAAACCCTGAATATTCGCTAAGCCTAGTAAACAAAAATGAATATATCGTTAAAAGAGTCGTCGCTTTTCCTGGCGAAAGAGTAAAGGTCATTGATGGTGATGTAACTGTCTTTAACAAGTCTCAGCCCGAAGGCTTTAACCCCGACGATTTGACGGATGACACAGAGGGTTCACCGACCAGCGGAGATGTAGATATAAAGGTCCCAAAGGGTGCAATTTTTGTCATGGGCGACCATCGCGAGGGTAACTTTTCTTTAGATTCACGCAGCGGCCTTGGCACAATTCCATATAGTGACATTATCGGGCCTGTTGGCATTAGGCTATTCCCGTTCCAAAATTTTAGGTTCTTTTAAGAGAACCGTTTGCTAATTCTCTCTAGGTCTTTTTCGTCTTTAAAATTAATTAACAGTTGACCGCCCTTGGCGGTTGTTTTGACCTTTACTTCGGTAGATAAACGCTTTGCCAAGCCTTTTGTCAGCTGCGTTTCACTGAGGGTTGAGCGCACGGCAGATATCTTCTTTTCAGAACCTTGGCCTCTTTTATAGCCAATCACAAACTGCTCGGCACGGCGCACACTCCATCCTTCATTAATAACATGACTTAACAAATCATCCTGGGCAGACTTGTTATCTAGGGCCAGTATTTGGCGCGCGTGGCCTTCGCTAATCTTGCCATCTATCAATGCATTTTTAGCATTTTCGGGCAGCTGCAAAAGCCTTAGGGCGTTGCTGATGGTTGCTATCGACTTGCCTCCAACACGAGCGCCGATTTCGTCTAACTTTAGACTGAACTGATCGCGCAGTTTCAAATAAGCTGTAGCTGTTTCTAGCGCGTTTAGGTCTTTGCGTTGCAAATTTTCGATCAGTGATATCTCTAGCCGATGCTGATCGCTAAGTGTACGCACTAAGGCAGGTATTTTCGTCAGCCCCGCCCTTTTACTGGCCCGATAACGCCTTTCGCCTGCCACTATTTGGTATTTGCCGCCAACGGGGACTACTACTAGTGGCTGCAAAACACCGTGCTCTTTTATGGAATTTGCTAGTTCATCCAGAGCTACTTCGTCAAAACTTCGCCTTGGTTGGTTTTCGTCCGGCGAAATATCATCGATATTGATTTGACGAAGATCCGAAACCTTTTCATCCTCGCTAGCGGTCGGATCAAAAGCCTCATTCAGCAGCTCTGTTGGCAACAGGCTGTCAAAACTTCGTCCTAATCCCTTTTTCTGGGCCATTCTATGCTCCAACCCTATCTAAAAGTTCTTTTGTAGCAGCCTTGTATGCCCTAGCTCCTTTGCTCCAGCGCTCATATGCCCCAATTGGCAAGCCGTGGCTAGGCGCCTCGGCTAAACGTATATTCCTAGGAATAGTTGTCTCTAGCACTTTATCAGGAAAATGCTTTTTAATTTCGTCGTGTACTTGTTTTGACAAAGACGTCCGCGTATCTAGCATTGTTACCAGTACGCCCAAAAGCTCCAGCGTCGGATTCATGCCTTTTCGCACTAACTTCATGGTCTCTAGCAGTTGCCCCAAGCCTTCCATGGCATAAAATTCTGCCTGAACGGGCAAAATTACATATTGTGCTGCAATTAGCGCATTAACTGTTAACAAGCTGAGGCTCGGTGGGCTGTCTATTATGATGAAATCATAGTCCAGATTATCGCCAATTCCCTGTTTCAACCGAACAAATTTATTGTTCAAGTTAGCTAACTCTACCTCTGTATTAGCCAAATGTGATGTAGTTGGTACTAATGAAAGGTTCTTGTGTTTTGTCTTTTGTGTAACTTCGCCTAACTTTGCATCACCAACTAGCAAATCTATGACGTTTTTTTCGATCTTGCTTTTATCTACACCCAAACCACTGGTGGCGTTACCCTGCGGATCAAGGTCGATCAATAACGTTCTTTTGCCACTTTTTGCCAAATAGTAGGCAACATTGATAGCCGTAGTGGTCTTGCCTACGCCTCCCTTTTGATTTGTCACCGCAATAATAACTGGTTTGCTCACGATTTTGTCTGTCTTACCTCTCTTTATATACCCTCAATTATACCACGCGCGTAAAAAGTTCATGGGTATTAAAAAACGCCCTTCTTTCCGGGCGTTTTTGTTACTTGATCGACGTGATCTGGATTTTACTGTATTTTTGCCGATGTCCTTGTTCTTTGTGAACGCGTTTTTTCGCTTTAAAACGAATCACACGAATTTTATCGCCCTTCACCTCAGGTTCTAGTACTTTTGCGACGACTTTCACGTCTTTCACGGTTGGAGTTCCGACCTTTGTGGTTTTACCATCAAATGTCAGTAGCGCGTCCAGTGTGAGCTCTTTTGTTCCATCTTGGAGGCGGTCCACCAAGAGGGTCTCTTCTTCGGACACAATATGTTGCTTGCCTCCGATTTTGACGACTGCTTTTGTCATTTACTTTTCCTTTCCGCCAGCCGGCGGATTAATTTAGTTCAGAGGTAGATTGTAACAGAGATAAGCAATGGTGTAAAGGCTGGTATATGATAAAATGTTATTAAATTAAACAAGGGTAATTAAATGGCCACAAAAAAATCAACAACCTCTGCAACAAAAAAGCCCGTAGAGCTAGTTTATCAATCAAACCCATTTGCACTTTC
>JBBTRW010000006.1:0-1156 GCA_038064995.1 Patescibacteria group bacterium
CGAAAAAACTTTGTGAATAGTCTGTGCTGTACATTTTTCGGTACCCCGATGCCGGTGTCTGTAACGGAAAAGATTATCTCTTTGTCTGTTTGCTGCAAAACAATGTCGATTTTGCCATTTTTCGGTGTATAAAAAATGGAGTTGTCGATAAAGTTCATCATAACCTGACGTGTTTTGGTTTCGTCTAGCTGCACGACAGGAAAGTTTTTTGGGGGTGTATAGTTAATGGTTTGATCACGCAAACCAGCCAGGTCGCGTAGTTGGGCAATTTCTTCAAGGACAATTTTATTCAGGTCGGTATCGCCTTTTTCCATAACGAATTTTCCAGTACGAATTCGTGAGATGTTTAAAAAGTCTGATATTAAAAATACCATTCGTTGAGAGCTGTTGAAGGCTTCCTCTAATGCTTTGCGCTGAGTGTCATTAATCTTGCCTAGGTCGCCCTCTAGCATCATAGATATATAGCCTTTGATACTGGTTAAAGGTGTTCGTAGCTGATGAGAAGCCATAGATATAAATTCGTCTTTTGTATCGTCTAGCGCGACTAGCTTTTGGTTGGTGCGTTTTAGGGCGGCTGTGGCGCTGCTGACTTTTGTCTGCAGGGTTGCGTTGAATTCTTGGATTTCTTGAAAAGCCAAAGCGTTTTGTAGGGCCAGGGCCAGGTCATTGGACGCAAGGGTTAGTAATTGCTGGTCGTGCTGGTTATAGCTGTTACCATTTTTCTTGTGTCCTAATACTAGGTAGCCAATGGATTTGTTGTTTGTGAACAAATGTACGATCAGCCCGATATGCGCCAGCTCGGTATATTGCTTCATGTGGCCTCGATCATCCGTTATTTCTTCTGTAAGAGCTATCTTCTGACGGATTTTTGATAGTTGCGCTAAGAAATCTTTTAGCTGTAGCGCTTGTATGGGCGACGTATGGGTGTGGGTTGAAATTTGTAGATCGCCCTCAACGTTGTGCACTATAAAGGCCGCATATTCAGGTCGTATGGTTTCATCAATTACATTCAGTGTGTGTCGTTGAATTTTATTAGCATCGACGCTGCGTGTTGAGAAATCGCTAATTTTGTTCAGTGCATTATGAACAGAGTAGCCCTGTTGAAAGAATAGACGGTTAGTGCCTTTATCTACGAAGTCTTTTAAGAATCGAAATG
>JBBTRW010000007.1:0-6031 GCA_038064995.1 Patescibacteria group bacterium
GAATATCCGCTAATAGATTATTACTATGGCGAACACATGGTGCTGACTTGACGCAGGCGGGTGCAGAAATACCTGCCGAGACATTCGATCTAAGCCCTAGCCAAGTTGTAACTGGGTATAATCGTGGACTACGCTCTTCGAAGCCAACAACTGTTTACGAAGTTGACCTACCGCCGCGTTACTAGATGTAGAACTCTTTTAAAAAGACTTGCTATCATAGACAATGCTTATGTATAATAGCCACTAGAATGAAATTACTAAATACGGTGGGCGATTTTTTTGCTCTAGATATCGGAACAACCGCTATTCGAATAGTGCAGTTGTCTCATCAGGGTCACAACGATGCTTGGACTTTGGTAAAGTATGGCTATGCACCGGTTGATCCAAAGATTAGTACCAGCGATGCAGCCGAAGACCAGCGACGCCTGGGCGAGGTGATTATGACTGCGTTAGGCCAAAGTGGCATAACAACTCGTGATGTAGTGGTTGGTATACCGTCGAACAAGACATTTGCCACCGTTGTTGACTTGCCAAAAATGACAACCCAAGAGCTAAAAGTTAATGTGAAATATCAGGCCGAACAGTATATTCCGATGCCAATCAACGAAGTCAAATTAGATTGGGCGCTACTAGGGGATAGCCCAACAGGTGCGGACAAGTCTGAAATATTGCTAACCAGTGTTGCAAACAGCTATAACGAAGCTAGGTTGGACATGTTAGAAGGTATTGGCTTGAACGTTGTTGCAACTGAACCAGATTCTATTGCAATGCTAAGACCTATATTTCCCCAGAATACGACAGGCGCTGCTATGGTTTTTGACATGGGTTACGGCACCAGTGATTTAGTTGTGACAAAAGACGGTGCGCCGCGTTTGGTGCGATCTGTTCCGGTAGGCCTGCAGGCATTAATAAAGTCAGCAATGAGTAATCTGAACATTGAATACAACCAGGCAGAGCAATTTATTCTAAAATTTGGCCTAGCACCAGATCGCCTGGAGGGGCAAGTTATACGGGCAGTAGAGGGGGCTTTAGACCAATTTATAGCTGAGATAAACAAATCTATAACTTTCTTTCAAAACCGCTATACCGGGACTCAGGTTAGTACTATTTATATTGCTGGTTACGGCGCAGCTATACCTTTGTATGCAGAATATATTAACCAGAAAACTGGTGTCAGTACCGTTTTGGCAAATCCGTGGCAAAAAGTTCAGATGAATGCAACCGATAAAGAAAAATTGCAAACAATATCAACTCAGTTCGATGTTGCGTTAGGCTTAGCTCAGAGGACTAAGGTATTATGATCGAGCTAAATTTACTGCCAGATATTAAACAAGAGTTCGTACACGCTAGGCGTCAAAAACGACTAGTAATTTCGTCTATGATTTTAATATGCATTGGATCGGTTGGATTGGTTGTGTTGTTGGCTTTTTATGCCTATGCTGCACAGAATGTTCGACAGACCTTTGCCAATGGTGCAATTGAAGACAAAACCAAAGAGTTGAAGAAAAAGAACAACTTGGTTAGAAATTTAACGATTCAGAACCAACTTTCTGGCATTACGCAGCTGCATGAAGCAAAACCAGTTTACCAAAGGCTGTTTGATTATTTAAAAATCCTGAACCCCGAAGCACCAAATAGCGTCAGTATCTCAAAAGTTACCTTGTCGGTCAGTGAAGAGGGTGACAGCGTACTGTTAATCGAAGCTAGCGCCAAAGATTATCAGGCTGTAACGGTCTTTAAAGACACATTAGAAAATGCACAGTTGGTATATATCGATCCCGAAAGCGACAGCAAGGACGAGAAAGAAAGTTCGCTATTCACATCTGTAACAATTAGCGATACCGGCATAGGCAAGGATAGCTCGGGCAAAGAGGTTGCCTCGTTCAAAACGGCACTGCTATATGATCTTAATGCGTTTGCCTGGACCATAAAAGACCCAACCGTAAAAGTTCCAAATAAAAAAACCAACCAGTCGGCAGGTAATGTTTTTGCTGATGCACCAGTGAAAAAGGAGCAGCAATAATGGCGGATTCCAAAGGACCACAACCGTTAGCGCCTTTTACAGGTGTTCGCAAACGACAACAAATTGCGACCAGCAACAAGGCGATGTTCTTGTGGGTTGCCGGAGCATCTGTCTTGGTGGCATTTGCCTTGGTTGTTTCAATCTTTTTAGCAAAGCAAATTATATTTATTGAAAAGGTGTTGATCGAAAAGAACAATACGATAGGTAATTTGGATAAAAACCTAGAAACTGCAGATGAGCTGAACCGGAACGTAGATAAGCTACGAGCCGATGAAAATCTGACCATTGTACGCTCAACTGCTTCGGACAATAACCTAGACGTTGTAATCGACGCTATGCCATATGCTGCCGATGATGTAGCTCTAGGTTCATCTTTGCAGACTGCATTGTTGACAGGCGCATCAATCGAATCGCTTAGTGTAGAATCAACGAGCGAAAATAGCGATAGTAGCAGCGTTACTGACACTAGCTTTTTAGAGCAAATAGGCGACGAACAAGCTATCGTGTTTAGCTTTAAGGCCACTGGTAGTAGCGACCAATTGCAAGGTATTTTAGACAGACTGAATCGATCGATTCGCCCAATTCATATTATTTCAATGCAAGTAGAGTCTGCTGGCGCCAATAATCTGACTGCAACAGTGCAGGCAGTTACATATTATCAGCCAAAAAAGACGGTAGAATTAACTGAAAAGGTGGTCAAGCCATGAAAAAGAATGATTTAGCCGCATTGATTTTGATAGCCTCTGTCAGTTTATTATTCGCTTGGTTTACTGCCAGCGCTTTAATTGGCGAGCCTAAAAAAGAATCTCGCAAAGTAAAGACAATAGAAGTAATTAGCGACGAGGTTAAATCACCAGACACCAGGATATTTAATGGCCAAGCAATTAACCCAACAGTAGAGAGGTCTATCGGCAAATCTTCAGATAGCTTGCCGTTTGATTAGGGGGCGAAAATTATGGCACTTCTAACAAACGAAATTCAAAAAGGGCTAAAGGCCTTGCTGGCCGAAGAGGGTCTAGTTAGTAGTGTTGTTATTAGCGATTATGAAAAACGATCTAACGTGGATGGAACTCCATTTGTTGGCAACTTGCTAAAAGACGGGATCGTCAGTGACGAGACTATGACCCACTGCATAGCCTATGTATCGGGCGTGCCATATGTTAATTTGGCTGACGTACCAATTGATCAAAAGATTTTAAGCCAGTTGCCACTGGACATAGCAGAGCGATTTATGGCGGTGCCTTTAGGTGAAGTATCTGGCCGTCTGGCAGTTGCCATGCTGGATGCAAACAACATTCAGGCAGTTGATTTCTTGGCAAACAAAATTACCCGCCCACTAAAGGTTTATATGGCCAGCGAAATTGGCATTCGTAACGTAATAGCACAGTACAAGACGGACTTTTCTAGTGTTGACGCAGCGGTAACGGCTGTTCAGGCAGAAAAAGAAGAAGCAGCCCAGGTTTCGGGCGATGTTAAAACCATTGTTCAAGATTCGCCAATTTCTAGAGCTCTCAGCACCATACTAGAACACGCTGCACGCTCAAAAGCTTCTGATATACATATAGAACCAATGGAGACACAACTAAAAATTCGCAATCGTGTCGATGGTGTTTTGCGGGAAATTATGCAACTGCCAAAAAGCATAGAGCCAGCCTTGGTAAGTCGTATAAAAATTTTGGCCAATTTAAAAATCGACGAACACCGGGTACCACAAGACGGACAATTCGCTGTTATTGCAGCTGGAAAGGAAATTGACCTTCGTATAGCAATCTCACCGGTTGTCTGGGGCGAGCAAGTTGTTATTCGTCTGCTGGACAAATCGGGTAATTCATTCAACATCGAAGATATGGGCTACGCTGGCCGAGCACTTAGAACAATTCGCAAAGGTATTCAAAAGCCAAACGGCATGATTATTACATCTGGCCCGACTGGTTCTGGTAAATCTACTTCTTTATACGCATTAGTTCAGGAAATTAAAGACGATAGTATCAATATCGTTACGTTAGAAGACCCAGTGGAATACAAGATGAAAGGTGTAAACCAAATTCAGGTTAATCCTGATGTTGGTTTGACCTTTGCCAATGGTCTGCGGTCGATTTTGCGTCAAGATCCAAATGTAGTAATGGTTGGTGAGATACGTGATAAAGAAACTGCAGAATTGGCAGTTCAGGCGGCGCTAACGGGTCACTTGGTACTTACGACACTTCACACAAACTCGGCAGCTGGTGTATTGCCGCGCCTATTAGATATGGGAATAGAGCCGTTTCTAATTGCTAGTACCGTAAATACAATTATTGGTCAACGCCTAGTGCGTCGTATTGCACCCGAACGTGATATGTATCAGTCGAACGAGATAGAAACAAAGAGCATTTTGGACAATATTGGCCACTTGTTGCCAAAAGCAAAAACCGATGTGGCAAAAGTCTCCGAAGACTTGGGCTACGAGGACTTGCCACTAGCAGGCCAAAGCGCTTATACTTTAGCCAAGGGCATTGATAGTCCTAGAACACCGGGCGGTTATTCCGGTCGAGTTGGCTTGTATGAAGTTATTGATATGACAGAGGAAATTCAGAACCTGGTCATACAACGTGCAACCAGTCCGCAGATTGAAAAGTTAGCAATTTCACAGGGGCTTGTAACTATGCGTCAAGACGGATATTTCAAAGTTCTCCAGGGGCTAACATCAATAGACGAGGTTAACAGGGTGTCAGCAGGATTATAACAATGCATAAAGAAAAAAGGATAGGCAATATGGCAGAAAACGATCTAAGGATAGAGATTTTACTAGAAGAAGTGGTGCGAAAGCGTGCCTCCGACCTTCATTTACAAGTTGCTCTGCCGCCTATGCTTAGAATAGACGGATCACTAACACCAGTCAGTGGTTTTGATGCCCTGACGGAAGAGCAAGTCGAAACTTTGGTATTTACTATACTTGACGAAGAGCAGCAACAAGTTTTGATGAAAGACAAGGAATTCGATTTTAGTTTTGCCTTTGGTGATTTGGGTCGTTTTCGTGTAAACGCATTTCATGAACGTGGTAACCTAGCAGCTGCACTGAGGTTAATCCCAAATGAAATTGCCGATATTGCCTCGTTGGGTATGCCACCTATAGTTAATAAATTTGCAGAATATCCTAGAGGTCTAGTTTTGATAACTGGGCCAACTGGCTCTGGTAAATCAACTACGCTGGCTTCTTTAGTAGACAAGATTAATACTGAAAGAGCACATCACATCATTACGATTGAAGACCCGATTGAGTTTACGCACAAGTCAAAACGGTCTGTTGTAGTACAGCGTGAGGTTCACTATGATACTTACAGTTTCTCGGCTGCGCTTCGCTCTGCTTTGCGTCAGGACCCAGACGTAGTACTGATCGGTGAGATGCGTGACCTCGAAACCATATCGGCTGCGATTACGATTGCAGAAACCGGGCACCTAGTTTTTGCGACTTTGCACACAAACAGTGCCGCACAGTCAATCGATCGTATGGTTGACGTATTTCCACCGCACCAACAGCCACAGGTTAGGGCGCAGCTAGCAAATATCTTGATGGGTATTTGTTCGCAACGATTAGTGCCGGCGATTGGCGGTGGCCGTGTTGTCGCTGCTGAAATATTGGTGGCTAATCCTGCTGTACGTAATATTATTCGCGAAGGCAAGAGTCATCAGCTAGACGCAGTAATTCAAACAGGCGCCGACCAAGGAATGCAATCTATGGATCGTACGCTGGCCGATATGATTCGATCGGGAACTATTACATACGACGAAGCTCGCAATTTTGCGGTTGATTTGACTGAATTAGACAGGATGATGAGAGGTTAATAAACAGTGTTAACCTTTAACTATGAAGCTAAAGACCGTGCTACTGGCAAGCACGTTAAATCTACGGTTCAGGCTGACACCGAGGCCGTCGCTTATAAACTGCTGATCGAACAAGGCTATACGCCTACAAAGATAGACGAGCAAGGTCGCGGCAAAGGTTTTCTGGGTAGCCTTTCTAACCGCATA
>JBBTRW010000008.1:0-5007 GCA_038064995.1 Patescibacteria group bacterium
TAACATTCCTTAGGCTTTGCAGAACAAATCGTGATTCTTGCGGATCAAGCTTTATATGTGATACAGGAAAATCCAAATGACGCCCTAAGTGCTCTGCTTTAGCGGTATTTCCCGTGATGAAAGTAAGGTTTTCGACCATGTATCAATGATAACAAAAAGAAGGTTAAAATTGCTTTCTAATATCTTTTGCAGCTGCCGCTAGCTCAGCTTCTGGAGATTCTTGACGGCTACCCGGGCGGTAAAGAAATTTACGTGGTTCATATTCATCAATACCATCATCATTTGGCGTGCGTGGAACGATATGCAAATGAAAGTGGGGAACGGATTGCCCATAATCTTTACCTTCATTCCATGCACAATTAAAACCCTCAGCTCCGTAGGCTTTTTTTAGAACTTTTTTGATTTGTGACACTAATTTAAATATATCTAACAATTCTTTATCAGTCAGCTCATCGCTCGTAGCCACAACTCGTTTTGGTGAAACAAGAGTATGTCCGGGGTTTATTGGTGTATTAGTTAAGAATGCAAATGCAGTGTCGTTTTCTGTAATTTTTCGTTCTTTTATTTCGGGTAGAGTCGTAAATACGGATTGGTTTTTATTCATACAAAATATACTTTATGTTCAAAATCTTTTAGTAAAAGCTTTTCTAAATTGTCCGGACAATCATCTAGTTTGTTCTCGTTCCTGTCTTCAAAGTGGCATATAACTTTTATTGGTATCACCCCCAAGCCATCGCGTATTTGTTGCAGCGACTTGCTATAAAAACATTTCGACAAAAGATAAGTACCAGCTGACTCACCAGCAACAATCTTGCTTTTTATTTTTTCTACAAAGTCCGGATGTTTTTGCATAGATTTAATCAACAAAGCAGTATTGCCGCCATGTATATATACGACATCTGATTTACCTAACTGGTTTTCCAAGTTGTTATGAGTAGCTACAGTGTATTTGATATTTTTTAATCCTCCAACGCGCTCGAACTGGTTTATAACATATTGTGATTTTTTAGCCCATTCATCCTCGGGCTTTGCAAAAAGAATGATCAAAACCGAAAGCTTATCAGGTGTATCTCTAACTATCTCTGTAAAAAATTTTGTATTGTCAGAATTTATTTCATTGGCATATCCGCCACTAACAATTATTTTAGTTTTCATCTATCTTTTCTCCCCATTTTTCTTGCAGGCCACTTAAATCAATTTCTAATTTATGATCAGATTTGTTGATTGCGGATTCTAGGCCCTTGTATGGAAATTGTTTCAGACTCATAACTGCTTTTTCTTCGTCTATATTCTCCCAAGGGGCTACACCAAAATCTTCTATGCCAAGTTTTTTGCATTGTTCAACACTCAGCTCTTCGCAGTGATTTGTATAGCGACCATAAAAAGTTGCCTCGGTGTATTCATCGACAACATTTCTGTATGAATAATCCATTAGATCTGCAGCTAGAAGTATCTTTGCATCGGGGATTGTTTTCTTGATATCTTGGCAGGCCTGCTTGGTAGTAGTTCCATAGCAATAATCTCCTTCTACTACCAATATAGTAGGGGCTTGCGGTAAAAGGTCTTTGTCGACCGTAAAGAGAAGTTGCCTTAACTCTGCTTTGTTCACTTTGTTGAAAAAATATTTGTATTGAACGGGTAAAATACGCAATATGTTTAATTTGTATGCCAAATAGCTACCCAAAAAATTACCGCCACGCATGATAGGCACAACTGCGTCGATAGTAGTTTCTGTCCGGTTTATGTATTCCTGCAGGGCATTCAGGGCTTTGTCTGCCGTAATACCAAAATCTTCCCAAGAAGCTGTTTTCATAACATTAACTATAGCAAAGTATATATGAAAAAACCCATCGTAGAGGTGGGCTTATATGGTTGCGGGGACTGGATATGGCACGGATCTCGCTTTTCGGTGCAAGCACCTGCACGATAGGACTGGATGGTTGCTTCGCAACGCGCAGTCACTGTGCTCGGAATAAATTTCTGCGCGCAGCTTCTTGGCGCCCGACCAGCTTCGCCGTTTCAACCTGCATTCGCAGGTCAAAATAAAAACACTCCACCACGAGGGTGAAGTATTTTTATTTGGCTCCGGGGACTGGATAGCGATAGCCTTTTCCGCTCCGGCGTGCTCGAAGCAAGCTTTTGCGCGCGTCCTCGCTCCACCGAACCAGCGACTATCGCCAGCTAAAGCTGTCGAGTCGCTTTGCTTTAAATCCAGCCCAAAGCATAAAAAAACCGCCAGTAATAAATTACTGACGAATTTTTTATGGCTCCGGGGACTGGATTCGAACCAGCGACCTAAACGTTAACAGCGTCCCGCTCTACCACTGAGCTACCCCGGAATACTCGGCTAATTATACGGTGTTAGCTCAGTATTTTCAACAGTTCACTGGCATATGTTTCCAGCCGCTTTGGTCCCATGCCGCTGATATTCAACAGTTTGGACTTTGTAGTTGGCCTATATCGAGCCAATTCCTCTAGCAAACTGTCGTGTGCAACAACATATGGCGGAACACTATTTTTGCGGGCTCTGGCTGTTCGCCAAGTTCGTAGTTTTTCTAATAAATCACTATCTACATCAGGAACGGTTTCTACTACTATTACTTCGTCTGCGATGTCGGATGTTTGCTGGGCAAGTTCGCTAGAGCTTGTTTGCATACCTTGGTCAATTTCAGTGATAGTAGGGTGTAGTAGTAGTGCACGCCTGTTGATACCACGCAGATAAACCCCATCAATATTGCGTAGCCTAGACAACGCAACGTAACCCATACCAGGCGCAAAAGCTTTAGACAGATCAATTTCAGCTGCATCCAAGCTCATACCCTGGCTTTTATGTATCGTTATCGCCCAAGCCAACCGCAGAGGCAACTGGGCTACTTCGGCACGAGATTTTTCACCGTCCAATTGTTGCCAGGTATATTTGTCTACCTGCAGGCTACGACCGTTGCGATCGAGCTTTACTTTTGGTAGGCCAGATTCTTTGTCAAAGCTAACCACCGTTCCTTGTGTTCCATTGGCGAACTTTTTAGACGGATCATTTGCAACAAACATGACCTTGGCACCTTCCTTTAGTACCAATGTTTCGGGTGCTAGGACGCTCTTTGCTAATGTTTCACGATATTTTTTGGCGCCTTTTGATTGCATTTCAAATACGTGTTCATCGCTAGGCAAGGCATCTAAATGTTTTTGGTTGATACGATCGACATCTGCGTTGTGGGTATATAATTTTGTGATTTCATCATTTTCTGTCAGTGCCTCTAGCCGTTCATTTAACAAATCTATATGACGCTGACGAAAATCTTGGTTGCGCATTGATACCAACAAATCTAGCAAGTCGCCGTCATTTTGACGATGCTGTTCGCTCAGATATAAAATTTGTGGTTTTAGATTTGCCCATGCCTGGGACTGATGCGCAAAGTCATCCACGTCATTACTGCGATTAATCGGTGGCAGCTGAAATAAATCACCAACCAACACTACCTGCAATCCGCCAAACGGTTGCTGATTTTCGCGCGCATGACGCAGTAGCTCATCGACCATATCTAGGCGCTTTCCGTGCAGCATCGATACTTCATCAATTACCAATACATCGGCGCTGCCTAGCGACTTTGCCTTTCTCGAGGCTATCAAGCCTCGATCTCGACTGTCCATAAAATCGCGTACGCCTAGACCTGACCATGAATGTATAGTTGTACCTCCAATATGAGTCGCAGCAATACCGGTACTAGCTGTTACCGCTACGGTTTTACCAGACCTACGAGCTCTGCCTATGAACTGATTCAGTACAAACGTCTTTCCGGCACCAGGAGGTCCAGTCAGAAAAACTGACCGACCATCCATCATGATATTTAACGCTTGTTTTTGTCGCATTCATTTAATTGTATAGCACGCGAGGCACTAATAGGCAGACTGTGCGGTAGAATCGTCTATAATATACTTATGCCTATTAATCATTCTGGCAGGGGGGCTCACCCTTATTATCATTATCAACACAGGCATCATTCGCAAAAAAAGCGAAAGTTACCTTGGTCGTTAATCTTATTAATATTTAGCGCATTAGCTTTTTGTTTGTATTGGTACATACAGCCACTAGCCCCAATATCGTCAAAAGTTCAAGCTATCTCGGCTAAACCTGCGGCAATTATAAATATTACCTGGCCAACAGCCAGTCAGGCCGCAATAGGCTCGGTTGATCAAGGCGTTCTAGCTATCAAGCCGAAGCAGGCAGCCAAACCAACGGCCTCGACAGCCAAGATAGTCACTGCACTGGCTGTCTTGCAGAAAAAGCCCCTGGCGATAGGCGAGACGGGGCCAAAAATAACCATGACCCAGGCAGATGTCGATATGTATAATCAATACTTTGCAAAAGATGGTTCGGTAGCAAAGGTGGCGGTTGGCCAGCAGCTTAGCGAATATCAAATGCTGCAAGGCTTGTTGTTGCCCAGTGCCAATAACTATGCTGACAGCTTGGCTATTTGGGCATTTGGCAGCCTAGATAATTATCAAAAAGCCGCCCAAAAGCTAGTCGACAAGTTAGGGATGGAAAACACAAAGATTGGCAGCGATGCCAGTGGTTTTTCACCCGATACCATCAGTAACCCAGAAGATCTCACTAAACTAGCCATTGCCGCTGTGAATAACAAAGTTGTTGCTAGTATCATCAAGCAAGACGCAGTCAATCTGCCGATCGCTGGTGTAAAACAAAATACCAATTGGCTTTTAGGTGCTGACGGAATTATTGGTGTAAAAACAGGCAACACAAACGAAGCCGATGGTGTATATGTTTTTGCTAGCAAATACAAACTGGATAAACAGCACAGCACTATAATAGTAGGTGCCGTGCAGGGCGAACCAACTGTTATTTCTGCCATTCATCAGGCGCGGCTATTGCTGAATCAAGCCAGGGCTCAATACGAACTTACAAAGGTAGTTAGTAAGGGGCAGGTGATATCGACCTATGTTAGCCCTTGGGGCGGTAAAGTAAACGCCATCGCAAGCGACAATTTATCG
>JBBTRW010000008.1:5017-7591 GCA_038064995.1 Patescibacteria group bacterium
TCGGTTGCTATCTGGCGAGGCACCGACATAAAACCAAAGATAGTCTTGCGTGATATTAACGCACCCGCCACGCAGGGGACTGTCGTAGGTAAAATAACGGTCGGCGACAGTTCGGTTGATATTATTTTACAAGATAATTTTAATGAACCGCCCGCGCAGTGGCGTGTGTTCAGGTGGCTTTAGGTTCTCATATATCTAATAACCCAAGTCGCTGGTATTGCCAATAACGCCCCTATTATTAAAACTTGTTTGTCGTTAAAAAACAGTGTTAGCGCTATTAGCAATAGAGGATACGCTACCCAGGCAATAGCGCTTATAACTTGCATAGCAAATATATATTCCATAGTTGGCTCCTTGGCTGCGTTTTTATAATATCGACTGGCAAGTGGTGTAGTATATAATGCTTGGCCAACGCCAGCCAGTAAATTAATTCCTGCGACTTGAGATATTGTTTGCGTCAGAAATCGAAGAAAGTTTGTGATAGACATTATTAGCGAGCCTTGCCTTAGATAGTGTGATTCACCCTTTTTAGATTCACGATATCCAACCCACAGCGATATTAAAATAGCAGATATTACTACCAAAGCACTCAATAGACCGACGCCTGCATATGTTGGTATAATTATAAAAATTAACATTGGCCATACAAGAGCGCCTACAAAATCATCAATTGTTGATCCGGCATTTGCGATCAAGTCTGGCAGAATTTTTTTCAAGTTTAATTTTGATAAATCTGACTTTGACCAAGAACCGACTTCATTAACATTCAGTAGTGGTACGCAAGCCAAAAGTATTATTGCAATTGCTACTAGATATGCCCAGCCAATACCATATAGTTCAGCAACAACACCGCCAACGGCCGGCGCAATACCCATGCAAGCCAAAAACAGTGCATTTGTGAGGCCAATCTTTTTACCGGCTTCTTTGCCTTTTGTGACCGCTGTGAAATTAAGCCGAAGCGAGAACCAGTACAGTGAAGACAGGGCCTTAAATAATACTACTCCGACTATCATCCAGCCATAAATTGGCAGCAAGCCCAACGAAACCATAAAGCCCACCAGTATTATCACACTAAATGCCATTAATTGATTCGCGCCTATCCTGTGGATAATTAACATAGACGGATACAGCAACATTAACCACAGTAAACCCTCCGCTACGAAAACTAATAAAACTTCAGTTAATGAATAGCCAAGTTTCGTTAAATATATAGGCACCAAAACGACAACAAAAGCCGTTGCAGTAGCCCGTAGACTGTTAGTCCAATACAAGGCAGTCATCTCTTTTATTCGGTGCATGTGAAAGTGATGATGTACTGGATTTGGATGAATCATACAAGAGCAATTATAACAGTTAAATTGCTCAGTTGGGGCATACTAGGTTATATTTAATACAATGCATTTACTCAGTAAACTGGTTAGGCAATGGTCTGTAACAATATTAATTGTTGCTGCAGTTTTAATTGGATTCGGTGTATCTTATGGCAGTGGGGTTTTTTCTCAATTAAAGGTTGATGAAGGCGGGTTGGTCGTAGAGGACTCTCAAAGCCTAAAAGCTAACAAATTTGTCAGAGATAACTTTGGGGGTGAAAGTAACCAAGTCATCATCTTGGCCAGCAGTCCAAACCTCAGCATCGACAGCCCAGAATTCATCAAAAGCTTCAACGCCACCATAAAACCGTTCGAAAAAGCCGGTGCCACTGTCGTCAGTTACTATACGACTGGTGAAAAAACACTCAAATCGTCAGACTTACATTCAACCTATGCTTTGGTTGAGTTTGAAAATAAATCTGACGACGAAATATATAATTTTGTACAAAAACAATCACAAAAGCGGGGTGATGTCACCATACAGTTTGGCGGCGAATTAATTGCTAGCCGACAGATTAGCCATCAAATAGAGCAAGACCTAGTAAAGGCCGAAATTATAGCCTTGCCAATTTTACTAATACTATTAATTGTTATTTTCCGATCAGTTATTGCAGCAGTACTGCCGGTTTTGCTGGGCATTATTGCTATAATTGGCGGCACCAGTATCGTACGGCTCCTAGCTAACTTTGTTGATATCGATCAATATGCAATAAACGTTATTACGGTTCTGGGGCTTGGGCTATCAATAGACTATTCGTTGCTGATGGTTAGCCGTTTCAGGGAAGAGCTTCAAAAATATGACAAAGAAGAAGCCATTAACAGGACAATTAGGTCTAGCGGTCGCACTATATTATTTAGCGGATTGACCGTAATGATATGTCTGCTTGGGCTAACATTATTCCCAGTCAGTTTTTTGCGATCGGTTGGTGTTGGCGGGGTAGCTGCTCTGGCCATTGCCGTAATTTCTGCACTGACTATTTTGCCTAGCATGCTGCTATTAATAGGTAATAATATTAATCGTGGCAGGCTATTCAAGAAACGAAAAAATTCTACGCAAAAAACCAGTACTTGGTTAAAGCTCGGCAATTTTATAACAAATCATCCGTATATAAATATCTTTGCTGCTGTTTTGGTTATATTAGTACTTGCCTTGCCGTTAACTCACCTAACCATCAAATCATTTAAAGGTGATTATCGTAGCTTG
>JBBTRW010000009.1:0-11180 GCA_038064995.1 Patescibacteria group bacterium
CAATACCCATACCGCAGTACAGTCATTAGCGTATGGCAGTAGTACCCTGTATGCTGGGCTCTCCGGTACTGGCAGTAACGGAGAGATGTGGTCATGGAATGGTTCAGCCTGGACACGCATGGGCGGAGGCTACATCAAAAAAAGTTGGGGTCATTTTAACATGCAGGATGTCGAGTCGATGACAGTTTATGGTGAATATCTGTATGCCGGTACCGGTAATACAGTAGCTGGTAACGCCCAGGTTTGGCGTTATGACGGTACTACCTGGCAAATAATCGGCGGCCAGGGCTTGAACAGCAGCTGGGCAGCTGGAACTTATGAAGATGTTCAGAGTATGATCAGCTTCGGTGGTAATTTATATGTTGGGCTAGGTACGACAGCAAACGATGCCGAAGTTTGGCGCTATAACGGATCGACCTGGACCCAAGTCGGCGGAGATAGTCTGAATAGTGGCTGGGCTGCTGGTTTTGAAGAAGTTTATTCAATGGCAAACTTTGGTGGTAATTTGTATGCCGGAATAGGTAACTCGGCCAACGATGCCGAAGTCTGGCGTTACAATGGATCTACTTGGTTAAAGATCGGTGGTGACAGTATCAACAGTGGCTGGGCGGCTAACTTTGACAGGGTTAGCTCACTATCGGTTTATGACGGAGAGCTATATGCCGGCCTAGGGCTAACCGCCACCGAAGCTGAGGTTTGGAAATGGAACGGAAGCATCTGGGCCAAGGTTGGTGGTGATGGCGTAGGCTCTAGCTGGAATACTAGTTACGAACAAATTGAATCGATGCAAGCGTATAATGGCAAGTTATATGCCGGAGTCGGTAACTCTACCGGCGAGGCTGAGGTTTGGGAATACGATGGTTCGACTTGGTCAAAGATCGGTGGCGATGACGTTAATTCCAGCTGGGTCGACGGTCAATACGAAATCGTAAAAACGATGACCGTTTATAACGGCAAACTGTACGCTGGTCTGGGCAACACAGCTGGCGATGGCGAGGTATGGGAATATAGCGGTGGCACTTGGTCAAAGATTGGTGGTAGCTTGGTGAACAGTAGCTGGGCAGCAAACACAATCGAGACAGTCCGTAGCTTTAGTGTTTATAAGGGCAAGTTGTACGCAGGCTTGGGCGACAGTGCAAACGTAGATGCCTCTGTTTGGGCCTATGGAAATAATGGATATTTGCAGTCCGATACAGCCACGCAAGACACGGCCTGGCATCATCTAGCGGCCACATATGACGGTACAGCCATGAAGCTGTATATCGATGGAACTTTGGACAGTCAAACCAATGTGTCTTTGTCTATGCCCGACACTTCACAGCCGCTGTTGCTAGGCTCGACCTATGGCAGCTCAGAGGCTGGCTTTGGTCAAGGGTATTTTGATGGCATGTTAGATGAAGTTAGAGTTAGTGATACTGCTAGGAACAGCTTTACCACCGAGCCATACAGCGATCAAGCGCAGCTTGTGACGTTAAATGATGCAGTGCGTTTAAACGGTGTATGGCATTGGGATAATCTTGCTTCGTCAGAAACGCCAAATGGTGGAACCGTAACATACAGGCTGTCGTCTGATGACGGCAGTACCTGGAAATATTGGGATGGCGCAGCCTGGTCGACATCCTCAGATACAACTGAGGCTAATGCTATCGCAACAGTTGACGCCAACATAGCAACTTTCCCCGTTACATTCGACGGTATTAAATGGCAAGCTGTCCTAAAGGGCGATGGCTCTCAGCAAGTAACATTAAACAGTGTCGATCTTGCTGCTACGTCTGACTCTACGGCTCCGGCAACTAACGCCAGCAGCATCACAGCTTTAAAGGCAAATGGTGGATCCAGCTTGGCCCAAAACGGCTGGACAAATGGCAGCTCACCATATTTTTCATGGACAGCAGGAACAGACGCAGATTCGGGCATAAAAGGTTATTGTCTGTATTTAGGTACTGATGATACTGCCGACCCAGCTACCTCAAAGGGTATTTTGGGCACAAGCCCGGCAGACCCCGGCAGTAGCTGTCAGTTTATGGTTACAGGCAATGACATAGATACTGCGACCAGTGGTTACATAGCCACAGCTTTGGCTACGAATGATGACCCATATTATCTAACTATCAAAGCGATCGATAATGCCGGAAATATTGCTACCAGTTCAGAGCAATTTTATTTCCGTTTTGACAATACAGCTCCGTCAAACCCAGGATATATCACAGCCCCATCTGGCTTTATCAACACAAAAGACGTGACGTTATCTTGGCCAACCGCTGGAGGCAGCGCTCCGTCAGATGCCAATTCGGGTTTGGCCGGGCTGCAGTACAAAATTAATAGCACAAATTGGTACGGTGATAGTCATACTGGCAGTGGCGATATCAACGATCTTTTAACAAACGACGGTGCATACACTACAGTTCCGACACCCGACTATACTAATCTGGACGAGGGTATAAATACTGTTTACTTTAGAACATGGGACTCGGCTGGGAATGTTACCAGTTCGTATGTCACAGCAGCGGTAAAAATAAATACTTCTGGTGCGCCTAGCGAGCCACAAAGTTTACAGGCATCGCCTAGTACAAACACGACTAACTCTTTTGCATTTGATTGGGATCAACCAGTAACTTTCGTAGGTGATGCAAATACATTGACTTATTGTTATACCATCAACACAGTTCCTTCCGAGGGTAGCTGTACTTATACTAGCGCCGGCACTACCAGCCTGGGGGCGGCCGCCTATGCAACGCAACCTGGCCAGAACACGTTTTATGTTGCGGCAAAAGACGAATCAGGTAACATTAACTATTCAAGCTATGCCTCGGTTGATTTTACGGCCAATACTCCGTCGCCAGGCATACCCCTAAATGTTGATATTGTTGATGTCTCAATAAAATCTACGTCTAACTGGAGGCTAGCTTTGACCTGGGAAGTACCGACCTATGTTGGCGCAGGTATATCAAGTTACAAAGTATATCGGTCTGCCGATAATTCAACGTTTAGCTTTGTGGGCAGTAGCTCTAGTACTACGTATATAGATGCCGGGCTGAGCTCGCAAAGGTATTATTACAAGGTCGTTGCCTGCGACAGCACCAATAACTGTGGCGCTAACAGCAGCACCGTCAACGAAGTACCAACCGGTAAATTTACCTCTGCAGCAACATTGGTAGCCGACCCTACCGCAACTGATACCACTACGCGCAAGACAACTATTAAATGGAGCACTGATCGCGCAAGTGATTCAAAGGTAGCGTTAGGTACAGCCAGCGGTCAGTACAGTCCGTCAGAGGTATCCAGTTCTGACCAAGTTAGCGCACACGAAGTTGAGCTAAGTAACCTGAGCGCCGGGACCACCTATTACTATGTTGTAAGGTGGACTGACGAAGATGGAAATACTGGTACCAGCCAAGAGCATACCTTCAGAACTGCACCAGCACCAACCCTAAAAGAGGTGATTACAACAAAAGTCTCACTGTCTAGTGCCAGCTTGCAATTTACATCAAAGTCCGCCACTAGGGTAGATGTATTGTACGGCAAAAACGAAAGCTTTGGCGGCCTAAAGAGCATTAATACATCTACATCCGAGTCAACCTATGCGGTTACTCTAGACGGCCTAGACGACGGCTCGAAATATTTCTACAAATTGATTACCTATGACAATGAAGGCAACTCTTACGAAGGCAGTATTGCTTCATTCACGACACCCGCCCGACCAAAAATCAGTGATCTACGTTTCCAGCCTATATCTGGCGAACCTACCAGCACACAAGAAGTTAGCTGGACAACAAATGTATCAGCAACATCTAGCGTTACCTATGGAAAAGTCGGTACCGGCGGCAAAGAAGTCGTAGACTCAGAAATGACAACCCAGCACAAGATAATCTTGCGAGAGCTAGAAGACGACAGCGAGTACTTCTTGTTTGCGCAAAGCCGCGACGGTGATGGTAACTTGGCGGTATCAGACAGGCAGCAATTCAGAACCGCATTAGATACTCGTCCACCAAAAATCTCTAATATCCTGGTCGAAACATCTATCCGTGGAACTGGCGCAGAGGCACGTGGACAGGTAATTGTTTCTTGGCAAACCGACGAGCCTGCGACTAGCCAGGTCGCCTACGCCGAAGGCTCAGATGCTAAAGTATTCAACAGTAAAACATCCGAAGATACCCAGCTAGCGACCGAGCACATCGTTATTGTTTCTGACCTACCTACCTCAAAGGTCTATAGCGTGCAACCGTTATCATCAGACAAGGCCAATAACCAAGGTGAAGGCGAGCCTCAGTCGGCGATTATAGGTAGAGCTTCTGATAGTGTTCTAACCGTGATACTTAATGCATTGCAAAAGGTGTTTGGTTTCTGATATGAGTCACACAAATTCAACTGGCAACGTACTAATCAAGGCAGACAAAATCTTCCAGAGTTTCAGTATGGACAAGGACGAAACAATCGATGTCCTAAAAGACGTATCGTTTGTTATGAAATACGGTTCATTCAATATAATCTATGGACCTTCTGGTTCTGGTAAATCAACACTCTTGAATGTCTTGACTGGTTTACAAAAGCCTACTCAGGGCGAAATAACTTTTGATGATCAAAATGTCTACGATCTAAAACCCGATGAGCTGGCGCATTTTAGGGCTAATCGTATCGGAATTGTATATCAGCAGAACTATTGGGTTAAAAGTCTGACTGTAATCGACAATGTTGCAATGCCATTATATTTTTTGGGCTACAGCAGAAAAGAAGCCCACGCCCAAGCAATAAAAGCGCTAGAGCGTGTCGGCATGGAAGGCTATACTAAAAAATATCCAACCAGGCTGTCTGGTGGTGAGCAACAAAGGGTTGCAATGGCAAGAGCGCTTGTTAACGACCCGCTGTTTATTATTGCTGACGAACCTACCGGTAGCTTGGATAGCAAAAATGGTGACATGATTATGGGGCTTCTAAAGCGCGCCAACAAAGAACAGGGTCGTACGATTATTCTTGTCACGCACAACATGGAATATTTGCCACTAGCTAACCACTTGCTGCACATCCAGGACGGACAAGTAAAAGAATTACAGGGTCAGAACATACACGAAGAGACTATGGGATTGATGCGCGATATGAAAAAACGTATAGATCAATTGTCAAGAGACAAAACCGGAGATGAAAAATGAGGCTAAGCCTTAACCCATTTAAAAGAGGCCTAAAAAATGGCATAAAGCCAGTTTCTTTAAATATCCTATTTTTTGTTGCGTACAACAACCTTTACAGGAACAAACTTCGTACAGGCCTAACAATATTTGGTATTACTATCGGCATTAGTGCTATATTCTTTCTAACTTCGTTTGGTCTGGGCTTGCAAGACCTAGTCACCGAACAGGTTATAGGTGACAAATCCATCAAAGCCGTTGATATAACCTCGCCCAATTCCAAGATAATCAAGCTTGATGATAAAACCACAAACAAATTGTCTAACCTTGGTTCAGTTAAAAAAGTAGGTAGGTCTTATTCATTTCCAGGTAGCTTGACATACAAGGGGGCCGAACTCGATATGGTCACCTATGGCGTTGATGAGAACTACCAAGGCCTTAGCTCGCTGAATCTTGTCGCCGGTAGGTTACTAAAAAATACTGATAACAATCAGATTATTATGAACCGCGCTGCCCTGACAGCACTAGGAATCAAAGAAGACAAAGATGCTATAGACAGAGCAGTGAAGCTAACCATCCCGCTAACTGGCCTAAAGACCGATCAAAAAGAGATTGAAGATACATTTACAATTATAGGTGTTGTTAATTCTGGGGCCGGAGGAGAGGTATTCATACCGCGCGGCAAATTTGACTCTGCCGGAATACCATATTATTCTCAGGTCAAGGTGGTAGTTGACGACACGAAAAATGTCCCAGCTTTGCGAAAGCAGATTGAGAGCATGGGCTTTGAAACAACTTCTCCGATAGACACGCTGGGTCAAATTAATGAAATATTCAAATTCTTTACCATTATTTTGGCCAGTTTCGGTGCGATTGGAATGGTAGTATCGGTGCTTGGAATGTTCAACACCCTAACAATCTCCTTGCTTGAACGAACGCAAGAGATAGGTTTGATGATGTCGATGGGTGCTCGTAACCGCGATATACGAACATTATTTGTGCTAGAAGCCCTAATTCTGTCTGTTACCGGTGCGGTTGTGGGTATTTTAATCGCCGTCGTTACTGGTAAATTTGTTAATCTGGTCATGAATATATTTGCACATCAAAGGGGCGTCCCGGGTAGCTTTGAATTGTTCTCGACACCGCTGTGGTTAATGGGAGTTATGGTGATATTTATGGTTATCGTAGGTAATTTGGTGGTACACTTCCCAGCCAAACGCGCCGCCAAAATCAACCCTATTGATGCTTTGCGACGAGAATAATTAAAGCCTAAACTTTTCTTGCTAGTTTCTCTGCAACTGATCTTATGTTTTCGAATTCATCAAATTCATCAACTATTTCTTCACCAATAATTTCTTCTATCACGTCTTCTATACTGACAATGCCAACAACTTCCTTGAATTCGTTGACCACTCCATAAAGGTGGCTCTTTGTTTTAATAAAAGCACTAAGAGCGTGGTCAAGTTTTTCTTGAATATTAAGAAAGTGAATTTTTTTGTCACAAACTTCTCCCACAGTTTTTTTGTCTATATTGCTTCCGACAAGTTTGTACATATACATTATGCCGACTAGATTTTCTTTGTTATTATCAAAAACCGGATAGCGTGAATATCCGTGTTTCTTTAAATCTTCTAAATATTTTTTTGTTATAATATCACCTTCTCTAACGCTGGCAATAACGGAACGAGGAGTCATAATGTCTTCGATCTTTTTATCCCCAAATGTAAGTGCACCCCTTGCTATCCTTTCCTCGTGTTCCTGAATGTCACTTTCATCACTTGTGCCATGCTCTTCCAAAATCTGCATCATCTCATTTTTTGAATATACAGTAGGCAGCTCGTCGCCAAGCAGCTTATCTAGAGCCCAGGCAAGTGGAGCGCATATAGGGTATAAGACAAACATGAAAATCTTTACTAACCAGATGCTTCTGGCGCCTAGCTCCATGGCGAAGCGAGAAAATATTGCCTGTGGTGCGATCTCGCCAAATACAGTAATGAGGGCTGTAGATATCAAACCTGCTATCAGCCCAGGGGCTATAGAGCCCAAGAATATAGAAAGGGCGGCGTTGACAGCTACGTTTGCCAAACATAAAGTAACAAGAAGCAGGTTGCCTTTTTTTCGAATCGGATAGATTTTCTCGGCATTTTTATCGCCAAGTTCGATCTTCCTTTTCAATTCGTGTGGCCCCAAACTCAGTAGTCCTAATGTAAGACCCGAAAAAATAGCAGACAGGGTGATTAATACCAGAGTTATTACTATATTAAACATAACTTTTATGTAATTATAACAAAATTAGCTATCAAAACTATAAAAATTATTATAATAATACAAAAAAATCGTAGAGGTCTTTTAGATAGTATAAAATTAACTACAGGTTTTGATATGATGCAGAATATGAGCAAGCTATATTTCAGCTTGTGCGATAAATACAGCCTCAGCTGGTGCTCGCATTCGCGCATAACCTTCACTATCTAACCAAATTTTTGCTGTGCCTCCATTGGCTTCTACCTCTGCTGGTAAATCCACCTTACCTAGCTGATTCGCAACAATAACAGCTGCTACCATTCCAGTGCCACAGGCTAGTGTCTCGCCAACACCACGCTCCCAAACACGTAACTTTAGGTGTGAGTTATCAATTATTTCTACAAATTCAACATTTGTTTTATTTGGGAAGTGTTTGTCGTTCTCAATCAAAGGTCCAACAATTTTTACGGGAGCAGCATCGACGTTATCTACAAAAGTTATTGCATGTGGGTTACCGACACTGGCAATATAAAAAGTTGTTTCTTGTAAGGTCGTTGATTTAGGGTCGACTTTAACTAATCCAATCTGAGCTTCGACTTCGCTAGTATTTGTACAGGTAACTTTCAAAGGTCCGACAGGTGTATCTACAGTGAATTCACCAGGTTTTACTAAATTATTATCTACTGCATAGCGAGCCACGCAGCGTAGTCCATTACCGCACATTTCGGCTGCTGAACCGTCGGCGTTCCAATACTCCATTTTAACGCTATTATTTTCCAGCTTCGTAACTATCAGTAAACCGTCTGCTCCAATATTGGACTGACGATCGCACAGTTTAACGATTTGCTCGCCAGTAATATTCATTGGACCACGAAAAACAACAAAGTCATTTCCCAGCCCCTGCATTTTAGTGTACTCGATTGTCATGTACTAATAATAACAAACAGAGTAGGAAATATGGCCATAACTCTAAAAGCCTAATTGGGCAACAGCAAACATCAAAACAGTACTTTATCACCTCCTTCCATACCGACTTCTACAGAACATGCATATGGCTATTCTATAGCTACAATCTTTTTTTAGTCCTCATCTCCTGCGCTACCATCATCCTCGCTATCTTCGTCTTCATCGTCATCTATGTCGTCATTGTCATCATCTTCGTCTTCATCGTCATGTATGTCGTCATTGTCATCATCTCTATCCCAACTATCTTTATTCCTGTCATCATCGTTATCTTCGTCTTCATTGTTTCTTATTCCATCCTCATCAAAGTCATCATCACCGCCGCTTTGTTTGTTCACCTTGACTCGTTTTCCATCTTCTTGGCGCACTTCAATGACTGCACCATTATCTGCACTTACAATAACCCTGCCCTTATCAGAAAAACGAATGCTATATACAATTTCGCCATCTTCGAGCTCTATCTCAACCTTTACTATTACTTTACCTGGTCGTTCTTTTCGGGCGATTTCAATTGCCTTGTCTAGGCCAAGTGCCAAACTAAAGTTTTGTGGCAGGGGTTGTTCGTCTTCTATTTCGTCATCATTGTCTTCCTGTAGTGCTATCTTTTCACCTGTGGACGCATCAAAGAATAGAGTTGTACCATTCGCTAGGTGGATACTATAGACTAGCTTGCCATCTTCTAGTTCCAGTTCGATACCAACAATTGCATTTTCACCAATATCGGTGGAAGCTTGTTGTTTGATCTCATCTATTGTTTTTAAGCTACTTACGTCATCTGGGATTTGCTTTATTTTTTGGGTTGTTACCGCAGCTTGCTCAGAGTTGGCCTGCGGTTTTTGGTTTATGCTCCATACATACCAGCCAGCGCCAGAGATTAGCAGAACTACTAGAGAGCTAATCAATATAGTTTTTTATGTGATTTTTTTGTTGGTTTATCTGTCAAACTATTGCTATCGTCTTTAATGTTCATCAAAGTCCTAACGTTTATTTGTTAAAACCATAATAGCTCAGTGCACAATAATTAACAATCTATATCCAAACAGCTATTAGTTACTTGGCCATACATTCTTGGTCGTGGCTCTGGTGTAATATATTAATATGAACGAACAAAATATCACCGGTGGTACGATACATAAACTACCAGCAGATTTGTGCAAGGCATTGATCGCTAACTCCAAAGGGCTAGCAGCCTGGAATGACATAACTCCGCTAGCACGCAATGAATGGATTTGTTGGGTTGAGGGTGCAAAGCTCAACGAGACCCGCGAGCGTCGAGTCGAGCGAACTCATACAGAATTAGCCGAAGGCAAGCGCCGACCATGTTGCTGGCCGGGTTGTATACATCGTGAGAGGAATGGTAAATAAAAACATCTCCTACAAAGTGCTATTGCTTAGCTCCATCTAGCGAATGCACAGAGTAATTAATGAAGTGGATAATTCTAATCCGTTATCTCAAAAAGACTACGCTCTTGTTTTTCTAATAGGAGTTGTTTGGCAACCCCACAAGCCTTCTCTCCTACGAAAATTGGGTTTGTTTGTAGGGCGTACAAGCTATCTTTCATAACCTGTCTAGCCCTAGTTGCAGTTCCTACAAGCATATCGATACGGTCAATTGCCATTTTTGGATTATCGGCAGAACTAAAATATCCACATACAAAATTCTTTGGTTCTCCGGGACCATAATCTCTTATTCCGTAGGATATATGGCGTCCGCCGTAAAGCCGATCAGAGTAAGGCCTGTCTATGTCAATCTCAAGTCCACTACCATCTGTAAAGCCGCTAAACATATGCTGTACTTCAGCTGGCTCGATCTGCTCTTTATCACCCACCCATTTATAATTACGACCATTTACTTGAAAATATAAGATTGGTTGTCCGTCATGATTAACAATTTTCTCGACTGCTTTTAGTGATGACAGTCTGCTTGTGTAGATTCTTTCCACCTGTTTAAAGACTTCCTCCGAATGTATTTCACCATGCATATCCAGTAGCTGAATTGCGTTAGCAAGGGCTATTTTCTCCAGTAAACTTAACGATTCAGTTTCCATCAAAGATTTAACCATATTATCAAGTGCAGATCTTGTTTCTTCACTTTCATCACGCTGTCGAATTTCCAAATCCCTAACACTTTGACGGGTTGTCGATAAATTTGTAGCAATTTCGTGTGCTTCATCTACTCGTAAAGCAACACTTCCTAATTCGTAAGATATATCTGGAAACCGTTCCAGCAAACTTTCTACTGAGGATTTTTTTTCCGTCATATGACTATTATGAATTAGATATATAGTTACGCAAGCACAAGCAAAATAAAAAGTACTTTTTATAGAGTGCTCATACTTGGCTCCGGGGTGAGAAAGCCCAGTGGGCTTTTGCAAGGTAGAAGTTTCGGGTGAGACGATCCAGTGAATCGTCGCAAGGACTATTGACTGATTTGAAACTGTGTTTCAAGTAAGTCAAAGTTGGGGTCGCAGAATGTGACCGCGGAACGTGACTGGATTCGAACTAGTTTATCGGCGTAGACGCACTACTTTAGCTGAATGCTCTCTAGTATAGAAATAAATATTTCCTTACCCTTTTTTGTATAAAGAACAGACCTAAAGTAATATTCTTTCTTATTTTTACATACATAAGCCTCTATGGTATCACCGTGTTCATCAAAAAGTTCCCACAGTACTTATAATTGAATATCTATGGTATAAAGTATTCGTATTAAATGTTTTTAGTAAGGTCGTATGATTTCATTCACTTCAGGTAAAACCGGTCCTTTTCCCCCGTTCATTTCCATGTACGTTTCCGCATAGTCATTCAACATTCTTGTAGCATTTGCTTCAATCTCGCGAGCAATGGGAA
>JBBTRW010000010.1:0-4983 GCA_038064995.1 Patescibacteria group bacterium
AGTCGGGAGATGTAAGGCCGGATGCTGTACGAGTCGTTCCTGTTGATGATTATGAAGCCACAACGTATAGAGACGTTATCTTTGCATTTGATGAACAGGCCGCGATAGACCAGGCTGAAAGAGGAGATAGGTGTGTCCCTGAAGGCAACATTGTAGTAATAGACAGAGAAGATCTAGCTGAAATAGACCATTCTTGCCTGGGCTGTGATGCTTCCAGCGGTCATTGCGTAGTTTTAGAAAAACTTACAGAAGCAGCTATTAGGCGACGATAGAATAAAAAATTTGATCAAATATAAAACACCCCTCTCGCTCGGGGGTGTTTTTGAAATACTTACTCAGGTGCTAAACCATAGTATCGCACCAGGTGAATATATGCAACGTTTAGATAAACACATAAAGCCCTTATGTAAATATTGACAAAAAGCATATACATTGTTATACTGTGAAGGTAATAATATCATGTGGTGGGACATAATGAGTTTTAACAGAGGAGAATTAGTATTATGGCAGGAACAGTAAAAGGCGGTAAAGCCGCTGCTAACACTAACAAAACCCGTCACGGTAAAGACTTTTACGCACGAATTGGTCGTAAAGGTGGCCAAAACGGTATAACTGGTGGCTTTGCTGCTAACCGTGATCTAGCCCGAGAAGCTGGGCGTAAAGGTGGTAAAAAGTCACGACGCGGCAAATCTACAAAAGTAGCAGCCTAACAGTTTAAGCAGCTACGCGATAGCGCTTTAATCCACAGATTCTAGCGTCATTCGCACGCCAACTACACCCACATGCAATACATTTGTAGTGGGTGTTTTTGGTTTGCAGGCCATGGGTGCCGCAGTCGGGGCATTTACTACGCATAAATAGCCAGTGTCGATAGCTTTCTAGCGACATCTCGGCTTCTTTTTCATCAACATCTACCCCATATTTATCAGATAATTCAGCGATGGTCATGTCCCAGGCTTCGGCTTCTTTGCGCACTAGCTGTATATCCAGGTCAAAATCGTCGTGGTCTAGCAGGGCATGGGCTAGTTCGTGCAATAAAAATGTTTCGCCTGCGTCATCTCGTGCGTTAAAGTAAACCGTTTTTTCACTGGCTGACCATTTAAAGTGTTCGCCAGGTGTAAATTCTATGTGTGGATAGTCGGCCCGAAGGGTGTTAATCAAGTTTTTGCTGGGCATAAATTCTGCATCCGTATATTACTGCTTCCTCGGGGTGTTTGGCTTGGACAACCTTTGTTTCAGACATGATAGTTGGGATCTCTTTTTCTAAAAATGCGTTTAGATATACACTGTATTTGTCAAAATATGTGCCAATGCTGCCACCGATTACGATAACCTCTGGTTTTAGGGTAGGGGCAAGGACTAATAGACCACGGGATATCTTTTCGGCTATTTGCTCCCAGACGGCTTTAGATTTGATATCACGGCCGTAGCGACCATATGTTTCATAAATAGACCTACCGCTGGCGAAATCTTCCCAGCGGCGCAATAAACCGTCGTATTCTAGTATCATTTTGCCGCCCTCAAAGTAGTCCATAGCCTGCACTAGCTTGCCATTGTTGACTGCGCCCGTACCAATACCTGTGCTGACTGTTACATATAGGCATGATTTCGGTAGTTTCTCAAAGGCGTGCGCCTCAGCCAGCCCAGCCAGATTGGCGTCATTTTCCAGGTAAATAGGGACTGTTACGCCCAGTTTCGTGCGAAGTTGGTCTCCCAGCTTAAAGTTATCTGGCCAGTCTAGGGCAGGGCTGAGGCAATCGACAAATACATCGCCACGGGTAAAGCCAGGCACTGCAATAGATATAGCTTTGACTTTTTTAATATCAAAATGCTCTGAAATGGTTTGCGCTAACAAATCTATATATAGATTTGCATCATTCTTAGGTGTAGCAAAGCGGTGACGAGTATGAAACTTGCCCGCAGAGTCAGAGCCTGCAACAAGAGTTTTTGTACCCCCAGTATCTACCGCAATAATCATGCATTTATTTTAGCATGAATAACTACCTTCATTTTTTGGCCAGCAAAAAACGAAGCAAAAAACTGGCCAGACGCTTCAAAACACGATATTGAATTAAATTATTCTATATTGCGAGCTGCGGAACTCGGCTAAAGCCTCAAACATCCTCGCTCGGTCAAATAGAATAATTTAATTCAATTCGGTTTTATCAGAAGTCTGGACACCGCTGCAGCGGCTTGCGATTGGATGAGCATATAGCTTAACCGAGAAAATAAATTTATCAATTCCTGACTATCTGAGAATGTCTGAGCGTAGCGAGTTTCGTAAGATATCAAGAGTTTATAAATTTATTTTCCACGCGATAAGTTGTCAGCTCAAAAGTTTTGCCATACTTTTTAAAAAGTATGAAGGAAAATTTGCTGATACAAAAAATGAAAGTAAATGTTTTTAAAAAGTGTGAAAGGGAAAAATACCTTGTTTTTCAAAACTAGTTTGAAAATAACGTCAGTATGTTATATAATACCACTAAAGGTTATTTGGAGATTTTATATGGACTATGACGATTCACCAGTGTCACGATATTCGACTACTATTCGATTTGTAGCGATTGCTTTGGTGTTGGTTGTGCTGTTTATTTTGGGCCTAGTTGCTAGCAAGCAAATAGTCGCGAATATGACAGACAAACCTGACGTAATTGATACAAAAACTGCCAATACCGATACCAGCGACGAGCAAAAGAAGAAGCAAGAAGCAGTAAACAAAGCAACCCAGGAAAAGCAGGCCAAAGAAAAGGCTGCAAAAGAGAAAGCTGCTGCCGCAAAAGAAGAAGCAGCTGCTAAAAAGGCAGCCGTAGCAGCTAAGGCTAAAGCAGCCCACGAGGCAGCCGCAGCTAGTGTGGCTAGTACCGGTCCTAGTGACGTTGCATCGACTGGTCCAATAGATACCGCAGCCTATACAATTGCAGCAGGCGGCCTGGGATATGGCGTTGCAGTATTTGTTCGTTCGCGCCGCCCTGCACGCGAATAATTATCATCAGTTGATTTTGACATCTGACCTCTAGTAGAGTACAATTATAATTAATCTTTATGCGAGCCCGACTCGCTGCGGGAAATATTAACTTTAAAGTGTGGAAAAAGGAGTCTTGGAGCTGTCGTACCGACAAGTCGGTATTGTAACGGCTCTGATAGCATGACTATGGGGACTATGACAACAACAAAGACATTAACAATGGACGACCTATTGAAGGAAGAGTCCGCAACTGGCCTAGAAAACGGTGTAACCGTTGAAGGTACCGTATTATCACTGAAAAAGCACGAAGCCCTAGTAGATCTAGGTGCGCAGGGCGTTGGTATCGTACCGCGACGCGAAATCGGCTTTAATCGTAACCTAAAAGAAGGCGACAAAGTAACTGCAAGCGTAGTTGAAGTTGAACTAGACGACGGCTACAGCTTGCTATCACTGCGAAAAGCCCTAAAAGATCGTGGTTGGGACGTCGTCGACGAGATAGCTACATCTGGCGAAATCATAGATATTCAGCCATATGACGCAAACCGTGGTGGTTTGTTGATTGAATACGAAGGTGTGCGTGGCTTCTTGCCTGTATCGCAGCTGAGCGCCGAACACTACCCGCGTGTTGGCAGCAGCGACAAGAACGAAATTTTGCAGCGACTAAATAGCCTAAAGGAAACAACCCTCAAAGTTCGTATTTTGGATGCAGATCGCAAAAACAACAAGCTAATCTTTAGCGAAAAAGAGGCGGTCAAAGACGGACTAGCCGAACGATTCGACAAAATTGCAGTTGGCGACACTGTCAGCGGTGTTGTAACTGGTGTTGTAGACTACGGTGTATTCGTAAACGTTGACGGTATCGAAGGCTTGATTCACATCAGTGAAATCAGCTGGGAGCGTGTTAGCAACCCTGCAGATTACGTAAAATCAGGCCAAACTGTCGAGGCAAAGATTATCGCTATCGACAAAGACCGTCTGAGCTTGAGCCTAAAGCAATTACAGGACGACCCATGGCTATCCGAGCTAGAGAAATTCAAAAAAGGCTCGAAAGTTGAAGGTACTGTGACGCGAATTACGCCATTTGGCGCATTTGTACAGATTAGCCCTAGCGTTGAAGCATTGATACATGTTAGCGAGCTAGGTAAAGAAGACGCCGACCCAGAAAAGGTATTCAAACTGAACGAGCGCAAAGATTTTAAAGTTCTAGAAGTAGATAAAGAGAACCGCAAAATATCCCTTGGTTTAGCAAAATAATTCGATGAAGAAAGGAGCTTGGAATGTCAGATACACAAGAGACCAAAGTCTTGACCATAGCCGGTACTATTACAGTTGGCGATTTGGCGGAAAAGCTCGCTTTACCTGTAGCTAAGCTAGTTGGAGAGCTATTTAAAAACGGTATAGTTGCCACAGTTAATCAGCGCCTAGATTTCGAAACGGTACAAATAATTATTGAAGAGTTGGGTATTGAAGGCGTAAAGCTGGAAAAATCCGAAGAATCAAATGATCGCGAACAGCGAACACTGACCGAAAATGCATCAACTCGTCCGCCGATTGTGGCAGTTATGGGTCATGTTGACCACGGAAAGACTTCGCTATTAGATTCTATTTTGGGTATCAAGGTTGTTGATGACGAAGCTGGCGGTATCACGCAGCACATCAGCGCATATCAAACTGTTCGTAAAGACCGATCTATTACATTACTAGACACCCCAGGACACGAAGCTTTTTCAGCCTTGCGTCAGCACGGTGCGGTTTTGACCGACGTGGTGATAATTGTTGTTGCGGCTGATGACGGCGTAAAGCCACAAACAGTCGAGGCTATCAAATTTGCCCAGGCAGCTAACGCAAAGATTGTTGTTGCTATAAACAAGATCGACAAAGTTGGCGCAGATACAAACCTCGTTAAAACTCAGCTAGCGACCGAACACAAACTAAACCCAGAAGAATGGGGCGGTGATGTGGTTATGGTAGAGGTTAGCGCAAAAGAAGGCACAAATATCGACAAATTGTTAGATATG
>JBBTRW010000011.1:0-6369 GCA_038064995.1 Patescibacteria group bacterium
AAGATTCTACCCCTGCCAGTGATTGCGCGTCAAAGTACACTAGCACCGACCCGGCTGCCCCGGGTGCACTCAGCGGTGAAGAGTGTACAACTTTTCAGGATAAGCTAAATTCAGATCTAAGTTTAGACGTAGATGCTGCCTCTAAGGAGGTTCGAATAACAACCGATACGGCCAATGATAGCGACCTTGATCAGGCCTATACTTGTCTAAAAGTTAAGTTAGAAACCAGTGATTACAAGAGGTCGCTACAAAATAGCAATAGTATAATTGTGCCGCTAAAGGGTGTAACGGGTAATCCGTCTACAATACAGCTCAATTGGTTTGAAAAAAGCGAATGGTATGTAAAGGACACTGGTAATGCCCTAGATCTACCAAATGTTGTCAGTGGTGGTAGCTTTGCTTTGCCAAAAGGGGCGTCTGATTGGGGCGCAAGAAAGCCGCCAATTATGAGGGTGCAGGTAATTGCTGTTCCGACTGCAAATATCAGTATCGATGAAATAGATAACAATTCTAGGGCAGTATTCTTATATCCTAGCAGTGCTGGCGGTAATACTGTTAGCCTTGGTTCTGTAGATACTCCACCCAGAGGCAGCGTAAAAGAGAGCCCGGTAGCTGTGCGTTGTGTTGACACAGCAACCTATGCTTGCACTGCCAATATCACAGACTTTTCGCTGGGCGGGGGATACGAATATTATCTTCGCCTAATGCCGACCTACAATAATGCAAAACTGCAGATAAAAATGCTTGATAGTGCGGGCGGAGTTATTAAATTCGACGGAGTAGAGCCAGAAATAGATTCAACTGGTCGAGCAAACGATGTTTTTCGACGTGCTATCACGCGCGTAGCGTTTGACTCGGACCAAAGCGGTATAGACGTTACTCAGGGTATATGCAAGAACTTTAGGTTGGCAGACGGAACACAGTATTATTCATTTGACTGCGCCGGACGAAACGAATTAGTTAACGAATAAAGCTATCTTGTGTTATGAAATTTTTCGTGCACCTCACGCAGGTGCTGATCGGTGACGTGAGTGTAAACCTGAGTTGTCGAGATATTGCTGTGACCCAGCATGCTTTGCACGGCGCGTAAATCTGCACCGTTCATCAACAGGTCTGTTGCAAAACTGTGGCGCATTGTATGTGGGCTAACGTGCTTGGTAATGCCAGCGCTCAGGGCACAATGTTTAACGATCCGCTGTACACTGCGTGGCGTTAGACGGCGAAAATCACCTGTAGTGTCTAGATGCTGTGGTGTAGTGTCGCGATAACTGATAAACAGCGGTTTTAGGCTATCTTTTCTGGTGGTTAGGTAATTTTGTATGTGCCTAGCTGCGGCGCTGCTAATAAACACCGGTCTGTCTTTTTGCCCCTTACCACGGACCATAAACTCACGTCTAGTAATATTTATATGATCACGATTCAGCGCAACTAGCTCTGATACACGCAGTCCGCTAGAAAAAAGTAGTTCAATAATTGCACGATCACGTAGACCCTTTGGGGTATCCATAGGAATTTTTTCGACCATTCTAATAATTTCTTCGGTATTCAAAAACGTTACTTGTTTATGCTTGGTTTTTGGCAGCTCTATTTTATTCGGAGCCAGCGTTTCTATATTACGTTTAGCGCAATATGTTAAAAAGCTGCGAAACGCAATCAGATGATAACTTTGTGTCATTGTTGATAGGGTAGAGCCAGATTCATTTTTATAACGATTCAGCCATAGCCTCCATTTGCGAACAAGTTCGATGTCTATCTTCGCGACCTGCAGATCACCCTGGAATTCCATCAATCTATTGAGATACAGGTGGTAGTTTTCGGCTGTTTTCTGTGAGCGACCACGCTCGACCTCTAAATATTCTAAAAAGTCGATAATTGCATCTGATAGGTACATACTCACACTTTAGCACAAGCAATAATATTTTGCGACGTTTACCTCTTTATTTTTCACCCCACCACCTTCTTATCTTCTCAAACCCGTTCGGCGCCATTATCCAAAATTATCTTGCCTCTCTCCTGCGGGAAACGCAGAGTCTTCGAAGCTAAGAAGGTACTGGCGCTCGCTTGATTCAACTAACGAAAGGCCAGAGTTGTATAGCTACTGTGATTAGCCGAGCATATGACACAGCCGAGAAAATCAAAACCAAACTTTCCTGACGATGCGAGGACTGTTTGAGTGAAACGAGTTTCGCAGTATCCCAAGAAAGTTTGGTTTTGATTTTCATCGCACTGGGGAATTGGCTCGAAGGTTTTGCCGCACTTTTTAAAAAGTGTGAAACATATTTACTCTGTTATAATCATAGCAATGAATGTATTCGAAGCAATATTCTTGGGGTTGGTACAGGGCTTTACCGAGTTTGTGCCTGTATCTAGTTCTGGTCACCTGGTATTGGCTCAATCAGTGCTAGGCAGCAGTATTGATCATCTATTTATTCAAGCGCTAGACTTCGGTACAGCTTTGGCGCTAATTATATACTTTTGGTCGCGACTGGTTGATCTAGCACGCCAAATTTTTGGTAAAAAGGACTATCGTTTGGCTCGAAACATACTTATTACTTCTATACCTGCGGGGCTTTTAGGCTTTTTGTTGGCAGACTTTATTCAAAACAGCCCAGAGCTGTTGAGCCCATTAGTTGTTGCAATTATGTTAGCTGTGGTTGGTGTTTTGATGATCGTCATAGATAAACTGCCACGAAAGTCCAACAAATCAGGCGGACAAGACCTAAGTCCAAAGCGCGCGTTGGCTATCGGTGTCGCCCAGGCCTTTGCCCTGATACCTGGGGTTTCACGTTCAGGCTCAACTATTATTGCCAGCCGCATCATGGGTCTAAACCCCAAAGCTGCTGCCGAATATAGTTTCATGGTAGCAATTCCTATCATGCTAGGACTACTGACAAAATTACTGGTAAAGGATAGCGACAGGGCATACCTGATAACGAACCTAGAGCCGGTTGTTATTGGTAACATCGCAGCGTTTATCAGTGGTATGATTGCTATCAAATTCATGCTGACATATCTAAGCAACCACGGCCTAGCGATCTTTGGCTGGTATCGTATTGCGGTTGCGACTGTAGTCGTCGGCGTACTTTTGGTACAATAGTCCAAGACATTTAAATTCAAGGAGAAAACTAAAACATGGAACGTACACTGATCGTCCTGAAACCAGACACTATTCAACGTGGCCTAGTAGGCGAAATTATGACTCGATTCGAGCGAGTTGGACTAAAGATAATTGCATCAAAGATGCTGCGACCTGATAACGACCACTATTATCACCACTATGAAAACATCGGGCAGATGATATCTCGTCGGGGACAACAAGCTTTTGACGTGACATTAGAGATGATGAACCAAGGCCCAGTCATCGCATTTGTACTAGAGGGCGTCGGTGCAGTCGAAGTTGTACGCAAGATGGTCGGTACAACTGAGCCAAAATCAGCATTGCCTGGCACTATTCGTGGTGACTACGCACACGTTAGCTTTTCGCATGCAGACACAAAGAAAAAAGGTATTCCAAACCTCATCCATGCATCAGGAGACCCCAAGGAAGCCGTCGAGGAAATCAGTCACTGGTTCGGCGAGGGTGAGCTTTTCGACTATGAGTCAGTTCACGAAGCGCATACTCAGGTCAAATAGGATATAATTGGACTACGAGCCTCTATAGTTCAATGGATAGAACAACTCCGTCCTAAGGTGTAGATCTACGTTCGAATCGTAGTAGGGGTACCAGACCAAAAAAAGGGAAATCACATGTCAAAACAGTTTAATGGACAAAGAGACGACGAAGAAATACAGATTGTATTTCGCCGTCATCCGATCGCCCTCAGAAAGGGCTTTTATATGTTGTTGATTCCGTTTGCACTTGGTTCAATACCAGCGCTGATATGGCAAGATGCTTTATGGCTTTATGGTCTGTCATTTGGCTGTTTAGGTCTGGGGCTTCTATTATTCTTTTACCACTGGGTTGGCTGGTATTATACATATTTCATTATTACGAACCAACGCCTCAGGCAGGTATCCCAAAAAGGCTTGTTTGGTCGCAGCGTGGTAGATTTGGGGCTTAGCAAGATTCAGAATATTAGCTATAATGTGCCGGGATTTACTGGCGAGGCGCTAGGATTTGGTACAATAGTACTACAAACCTACGTGGGTGATTTAGTTCTTGATAAAGTTCACCATCCGGGAAAAATTTACAATAAAATCCAAGACGCCGTTGTCTTGGCAGGTGGGGATGTAGATGGAGAGATAGATGGTTAAAAGATTAGTCAAAAAAATAAAACGACAAGATGAACAGGCAGAAAAGCTGCAAGCTACCAGAATTACTAATGAAACTGTTGCCGAACACAGAGAGCAAATATTAGCCGGTGGGCGAAAATTCAAATATCCAATTCAGTATGAAAGACACCGCTTGTTAATAAACAGCATTCTTGTGCTTGTCGTGGCTTCAATATTGGCCGTTGTTATATTGTGGTGGCAGCTATATCTAGTGCAAAACACCAGTAACTTTTTTTATCGTGTGACACAGCTGGTGCCATTGTCTGTGGCGACGGTTGACAAGCAGCCAGTGCCGTTTAACGACTATCTAATGGAATACCGCAGCTCTATCCACTGGTTACAGCAAAAGTCTCGTGGTTTTAGCACTAATTCCGAAGACAGCAAGCGCCAGTCTGAACATCTAAAGCGTCAATCATTAGATAGAGCCATCGAAAATGCCTATGCCCAGAAGCTAGCAGACGAGAACAACGTAACTGTTACCGACAAAGACGTTGACGATTTTATCGATCAAACTATAGAAAATAGCTCTAGCCGCAAACTTTCTCGCAAAAGCTACGAAGCAGTACTTAGCGATTCGTACGGAGTTTCCCCAGAAGAATACCGCAATATAGTTCGCTATGCCATAACAAAGCAAAAGGTTTCGTTTGTCATAGATAAAAAAGCCAAAGAAAAAATAGATTCTGCCTTGGCAGAGATAGCTGGCGGCAAGTCATTTGATAAGGTAGTAGTTAAATATTCTGATGATCCACTGGCAAAGGCGACTCAAGGTGATATAGGCTTTGTTTCAAAAACTAACCAAGACCAGGGATTGGCTGAGGCTGCATCAAACCTAAAAGTAAATAAAACATCAGGTGTAATACAAGGCACCGATGGCTACTATATTGTTAAATTACTAGAGGTAAAGGGCGACCAAATACGATATGCACGTATCAAAGTAGATCTAAACCAGTTCGAAGAATCATTAAAAAAGTTGAAAAAAGACGGTAAGGTGGACGAGTATATTAAGGTTAAGAAGGACGCGTAGGGAGATCTAGATAAAACATCGTTAATCGGATGGTTGCTAGCGCAACGCGCACTCACCATGCTCGAAACTATGAGGTAGTTTCTGCGCGTGGCTCGTTGGCGCCCGTCCCGGCTTCGCCGGTTCATATCACGAGTTCATGAACTCGTCCAGAAATAAAACAGCCATCCTAGCGGATGACTTTTTAATTTCTGGCGGGCCCGACCGGATTCGAACCGGCGATCTCCTCCGTGACAGGGAGGCGTGATAGGCCAGCTTCACTACGAGCCCACGTCAGAATCGACTACAGCTTCCGAAACAAGCTGGCCAGCTTGTTTCTTTCATCTTCCGTCGTTTCTTCCTCCCAGTTTTTCATACAGTCGAAGTGGCAAAGCCACTCCTTGGTTTGAAAAACTGAATAAACAACAAAGAATACAGAAGCTCCGTCCATAGTATCAGCTTTAAGTTTGCAAATCAACAGAGGTGAGTAACTTTATAGAATATTAGACATCAATATCGTATAATAGTGAGACATACAATGAACATAAAATCTAATATTGAACATGTAACCAAAGACCGAGCGCTAATGGCGTCGTGGTTACTGTTGGTTGTGATATGTCTTGTTATTACAATTTTGCTGGTTTTTCGTATTCACCCCAGCGATTTAAATACGCAAGTTCGCTATAGCGCCTTTGGCGTTACTCATATATACAGTAACGCGTGGTATTATTTATTGCCGGTTGTCTTGTTCAGTCTGACAACCTTGGTATTGCATAGCCTGATAACAATAAAGTTATTTAACGAAACCAATCAATATATTGCCCGGCTATTTATTTGGGTAACTATAGCAGTTGTAGTAATCGGGGCTTTCATTGGCTCTGCCGTTTTAGGACTCGCCTCGATCTAACCACCATGACTGATATTGAAATACCACTGGGCAAACGCACACGTCAGTACCGATTTTTCGAGGTGTTACCAGCAATTGTTAGCTATGGACTGATCTTGCTACTGGTCATTCTGTCTTTGGTTAATCCATTTTTAGCTGCGATGTATCTACTGGCGGCCGCGCCGGTTTTGGTTCGGGTTCTGGAGCTTCC
>JBBTRW010000012.1:0-12374 GCA_038064995.1 Patescibacteria group bacterium
CGAGTACAAGATGAAAGGGATTTAGAAAATCACCTGGAAGGCATTGGATTTGTCGATGCAGGCATATATGGGAGCGTGGTAGTCACCACCTTAGGCTCGTGTAAAGTCGAGCTTGAGACAGGCTACGAAGAACCACTAGTAGTATGGTATCGTAGTCCAGTGAATGATCACGTTAGGCTTAGGATCAGCGATGCAGCTGACTTGCATACGTTGAGACAGCTACCCGAAATGCAGAGGTGCTACTAGGAGTGAGTTCTACCACGTAGCGCCTTGCCCCGTACAACATATTATATTGAAACGACTTTAGGTTGTGTCATCTGATGTGTTGTACGGGGCATTTTTACATACTGGCCACAATGCGCAAAAAGCCAGTTGGGCTGGGGGCGAAACGGGTGCGGATGTTTTTTGTCATTAGGTCTATTTTAATAGATAACTTCCTCTTCATACTTTTTAAAAAGTATGGCAAAACCTTTGAGCTGATTCCAGAACGCGACAAAAGCTACCAGAGCCTATTCTTGGTTTCCTGCGGAACTCACCCCGATTGCATCGGGGCTCAGACATCCTCGGAAAGCCATGAATAGGCTCTGGTAGCTTTTCCGGTTCTCTCATACGCTCATTAAATCGCAGTTAGCTGCAGTTTTTTTGACAATTTAAAAACGCCGTTAGGCGTTATATATGACAAGTAGAAGTTACGGATACTACCTGCCGCCCTCAATGTAGAGAGCGGCAGGTAGATTTACTCAGCGGAAGCCGCCTGTCGACGAGCTCATTGGTCCGAAGTTCATGAAGGCCGATGAGCTTCGAGGTTGGTTACACGTGCACACCTGAAATTCTATGTGCTCAGACAGCTCATTAAGAGCTCTGAGAAGAATATCCATCAGTACTTCTTGCTCACCTTTCCTGGGGTCTTCGAAGCCTTCCTGGGTCATTTCGACGTAAAGCTCATTGTCTTCTTTGACGATACTTGAAGTGACGAAGTCGAGAGCATTGATCTGCTCGAGAGCGTCGTTATCCCAACCGTCTGCGACACTGTCACCCTCTTCACATACTGCAACAGGCGTGAAAGAGATACCTTGTGGGTACTCATGCACAACCACGACAATCTTGTCGGACAAAGCAATCTCCTTTTCGGCGGTAATGTAACTTCTACTTGTCAAAAGGCGTCTATTGACCCTAAAAACAAGAAAAGTCTTTGATTTACGAAAGGGTTTTGACTGTGTGATATATTAACACACAATCATGAATATGTCAATACATTCTATTTTAATTGAAAACACCCCTTCACACTTTTTAAAAAGTGTTGCAAAACTTTCGAGCTGACTCAGCTACGCGATGAAAAACAGATTTCTTGTTTCTAGGGCCGCTGCGGAACTCGTCCCGATTATATCGGGACTCAAACAGTCCTCGCGTCGCCAGGAAACAAGAAATCTGTTTTTCTCGGTGACTTCGTACGCTCATCGAATCGCAGCCGGGCCCAGACCTCTGAAATAACTGAGTAAAAATTTAATAATATTTTCTGGTTAATCGAGGATGTTTGAGCGTAGCGAGTTCCGCAGATTACCAAAAAATATTATTAAATTTTTACATCATGTTATTTAAGGAGTTTGGTCAGTTTTTTGCCTTCTGTTTTGCTGATCCAAAAAATGAAAGTGATGTTTACATACTAGCGACGATACTTTCGACCTGTTGGTTCGAAAGTGGTGCGTTGCCATCAAGAATGTGTAAGATACCGCCATTTACCCAGACGGCCTTTTTGTCATATGTATAAACCGTCAAGCCTTGCACGCTGTGAATTTGATAGTCACTGTCAGAGTCTGACTCGACATAGTTGTCCAGCGCGGCGATTGGATCCCAGTCGGATGGCCGTTGGGTCAGTTGGTAACCGGTATTGCCGCTGCCAGATTTGTACTTTACGTTTACTTCACCATCGTTATAGCTGATCGGTCCACTAATGCGATAGCCAGATGGTTGATAGGTTGGCAGATTAGCGTCTATGCCGCTATTGGCTGCTGCTATGCGAATAGAAAGGTTCGGTATGTTGATATAAGTCAAATAACCACCCAACAGCACTAGCGCAAAGCTAGTGACTGCTACACTGGCAAATCGTGATCGCTTCGGTGCTTTTGCCGTATGTGATTTATGTGCATGCTTGGTGTCGTCCACGGGGACTTTATCAATGGCTTGGCCTAGCAAGTGTTCTTTTATGACACGAGAGCTAATGTGTGTATTGTTTTGGTTGGCTTTAGCCATGTATTCAGCCTGCGCTGCCTGCAGGGCTTTTGTTTGTGCTGCAAGATCGTGGTCGATTTTTGATTCAGTGGTCTTTGGCGGTCTGATTGGGGCAAATCTCGTAATTCTTTCGGACTTTTGCACACGTTGATGAATCTTGTGAGCGCTTGGGCGTACCTTGCTAGTTGGTTTTTTTAGGACATCTCGACGTAAAGTCGTGGACTTTTGGAGGCTTGGTCTAGCGTGAGGTGCAATGGGGCGAGATTTTTGTGATAAAGTTGCCGGAACTCTATGAGTAGCGGCCGGCTTTTTGACCGGTTGGGCTAGTATGCCGTTCTTGTTGGGTGCAATATCGTTTATCATTCTAGCTTTAACAGGCGCCTTGCTGGGCGCAGCTGATGGTTTGCCAGTTGCCACATCATACGTCTTGCCGTTGATGGTGACTGTTTGTTTTTCTGTACTCATTTTTCCTTTTCCTCACTCAGTCTTCCCCTAGACTGCTGTGCTTACGTTTATAATACTACGTTCGCCACTGAAATTGCAATAGTTTTTTCGCGAATAATTTAAGGGTCAAAATCGTTGTTTCGCGCTATAATAGCCATATGCACGATCCTAAAGGGCGCCAGCGCGATTTGGCAAAGCGCACATTGACATATGCGACCATGACTATATCTGTAATTGTATTGGTGGCGGTCTCGCTATTTTTGGTTCTTGGCTACAGTGTCGACCGTGATGGCCAGCCGGAACAAGGTGGCCTGGTGCAATTCCGTAGCTTTCCGACAGGTGCATCAGTGCATATAGACGGCGCAAAGCAGAATTTTACTACTAATAACAAAAAGAACACTAGCCCGGGCTATCATAACGTAGCTATGGATTTAAAGGGCTATCGAGGTTGGTCAAAAAACTTTGACCTTGGGCGCGGCGAATTGTTGTGGCTGAACGCTCTATTGATACCAAAGCAAATAACCACCGAGTCTGCGCAGTCGTTTGATCAACTGGCGGGCACAAAGGTTTCGCCTGATAAAAATTGGATTGCGGTTGTTGAAAACCCCAGCCAGGCAAAGCTGAAAATTATTGATATAAGAGACGAGAAAAAGCCAAAGGTTACCGAGCTTGCAATACCGGTAATAACTGCCAAGCCAGAGCCTGGTGATGTGTTTCGGGTTGTAGAGTGGGATGTCGGTTCCAGGTACATTTTGGTGACTCATACTAGCGGTAAAAAGACCGAGTGGTTAAGTCTAGATCGAAGCGACGCGGCAAATACTCGTAATATATCGGTTCTAAAGAACATTGCTATTAGCGATGCCCATTTTGTTGGCGATAGTGGCAATCTGATGTATATAATGACCGACGGTGCAGTTCGTAAGATTGATATTTCTGATTCGCGCCAGGTTCCGAAGGATGTCGCTAAAAATGTTAAGGAATTTGCTTTGTACAGGGACGATCGAATTGGCTATGTAGCTAATACGCCAGAAGGCCAGGTTGTCAGCTTTTACGATGAGACAGAAGACCAGACTGCCAAGGTTAGGGGCTTTCAGTCTACGCAAAAGAACGTTCATACTGCAATCAGTAACTATTTCAATGAGGATTATCAAGCGATTTCAAGAGGTACTATGGTTGAGGTTATTAAGGACCCATTAGGGCTTAGAAAATCGTTTGCAAAGTTTGAGCTGACTTCTGGTGTAAAATGGCTGTACTTTTCTGCCAGTGGACGTTTTGTGGTTGCCCAGAACGGCTCTAGCCTTTCGGTGTATGACCTAGAGCGTCTGCAGAATTTTGTGTTTAATATCCCCGACAATCCGCCATACAGGTTGACTAGTCACCTAAAGTGGCTGGATGATTATCACCTGGTAAGCGACGCCGGTGGAATGCTAACTATATTCGAATATGATGGCACTAACATCGAGACAATTGGCAGTATAAGTGAAGGTTTTGATATTAGTCTAAGCAGCAATGGCAAGCGTCTATTTTACATTGACAAGAATTCTAAAACCAAAAAACCAGCCCTTCAATCATCTGTTATGGTTATCGAATAAGTTCTTTTCACACTTTTTATAAAGTGTGGCAAAACTTTTGAGTTGACAAAATACCGCGATACAAACCTATCCTCACTATCCTTGGTTGCCCGCGGAACTCGCTACGCTCAAACATCCTCGGCAAGCCAGGCTTAGGGATGACAAGTTTGTACGGTTATTTCATACACTCGGTTAAAAACATCAGCTACAGCTAATCGCAGAAACTACTATCTAATTCCGAACAGGCGTTCCAGTGCAGACGGCGCATCTCCTCGGATGGCTTTGGTCGAAGTTGTTGACTTAACTGGGGCGGCTTTTTTGGCTTTTGATGGGTCGGGGCTGACTTGGTCTGCGAAAACTAGCAAACGCTTTAGCGCTGTTCCTGGCGGTTCGCAGGTTATTAATATGACACTCGGTTTCGACGCATCGGTTGGTGTTACTTTTGCGATGTCTTTCGGATCGATAATCTCTTTTTTTGTAACGCTATAGGTGTATCTTGTCCCCTGGTGGTTAATATAAAAGTTGTCGCCAACGTTCAGTTTTGATAGCTGCACAAAAACGAATTTATAGTTTCCATTGTCAAATACATCCATGCTGGAATGGCCCAATATTGTGGTTGCGCCATTTTGACCTGGGCTGCTGGCGGCATTGGCAATTGGATAATGCACCACTCCGTCACGTAATTTATCTTCTACGGCTTTGTCGTCCAGAGGATTAGTGCCATACACAACGGGTGCTTCAACATTTATTTTGGGTATGATTAGCTTTGGCTGTGGTCCGACATTAGTGCCACCCGATGGGTCTAGAATGATATTTTGTGGGTCTATACTGCCCGGGCTGACATAGGCGCGGACAGTTGCGAACATGAACTGGTTGTACTGTAAAAATAGAAAAACTAACGCAAAAACAACACCAGTCATAATCGGCGCATAATGGCGAGATTTTTTAACTTGCTGGGTTCTGTCTTTGACTGTGGTGAGCAGTTGTTCGCGCAGTTGGGCAACCGCTTGGTCTTCTGGGTCTTCTGCCGCCGGCTCGCCGCTGGCGATAATGCCAGTAGGTACTGCTTGTTGTGCGGTGGGTTGTGCATCAATGTTTTGTTTTGCTTTGTGCAAATGGTTCAGATAATATCGCTCGTAATACAGCTGATAGTATTTGCTCCATGAATTGTGATAGTGCTTCCACTGGTCGGTATAATCTGGGTGGGTTGACGGTGCTGGCTGGTCAGAATCACCTTGTTTTTGACGTATTTCTTGTTCGGCCTGGGCGTGTGGGGCGTCGTCACCAGAATAAATCCGATCTATGTTGCCACGAATTACGTTGGCAGCGGCTTCCTGGTCGGTTTTTTTAGGCTGATCGTTTTTGTCGTCGTTATTTTGCATAAGAAATTAGCTCCCACCGGAGTATCTTTATTTTACCACGTATCTGCGGTAAAATAAGGCGTACGCGCCGCGGTGGTGGAATTGGTAGACACGCCAGACTCAAAATCTTGTGTCCTTCGGGACGTGCCGGTTCAAGTCCGGCCCGCGGCACCACGAATTGCAACTGTCATAGCAGTTGCTTTTTTATTGGATTAAACTGGTGGTTGCGGCTTTAAAAACTTGATTTGGACTCCAGATCCAGTAACTGGCTGCGCGTGTGGCGGTGTTGCCTCTCCATATGGCCATGTTATCGGTCCAGGGCGTAGATGACACTTTGCCTTCGTGGGCTACTATCAGGTTTTCGTTATGTAAAACCACCAGTGCAACCGGATATGTCAGGGTAAATTTGTGCAGGGCATCCACGAACGCAGCTAGTGGCATAGAAAAAGTTAGAATTTTAGGATAGTACACGCCGCTAAATAGCTTTTGGGCCTGAGCAAATGAGAGAACCAGCAAAGCGTTGGGGCGTTCTGCTAATTTAGAGTACGTGCTTTTCAGTAGGTCTACTGCGTCACGTGTAATTGTTATTGGTTTTTCAGTTTGGTCTAGCAGTTTTTCGTATAAAATCGCTGTTTCACTGTTTCGTCCAGCGTCACCCGGAAGTAGTATGCCGTCCGCCCAATCACAGCCAGCTTTTATCTCTGGCCAGGCGTCTTTACTAAAACCTCCGGATTTATTACTTGTCAGAAAAGTTGCTTCGATTAGATTAGGAGGCAAGTTCTTTTTTAGGCTGTCTGGCAGCAAAACTCGTACCTCACCTACCCCAGCCTTGAGGGCGGTATTGTAGCTTTCGGCGATAGCGACAAAACCTTGGGCATGGCCGCCGATTATCAGCAGTTTTCCAGCGCGGGCTTTTTGTTCTGGTTTGCTCCACCGTATATCTGGAAAAAGTGGTTTGGTGGGCGTTTGTTTGAGCCAATATGACGTGTCCATTACACCTCTATTTCAATGCTAACCGGACAGTGGTCAGACCCCATAACATCCGGGTGTATTCGGCATGACTTTATGTTGTCTTTCAGTTTCGGGCTGGCTAGCCAGTAATCTATGCGCCAGCCGACATTTCTGGCACGAGCGTTAGCCCAGTGAGTCCACCAGGTATAGGCCTCGGTTTTGTCGGGATAGAACATGCGGTATGTGTCGATATAGCCGGCATCAATAAAATCTTGAAATCTTTCGCGCTCTTCGTTTGTAAATCCGTGTTTACCGACATTTTCCTTTGGTCGTGCTAGATCAATTTCACGGTGCGCCACATTGAAGTCACCGCTAAATAGAACGGGTTTGGTTTCTTCTAACCTATTCATATATTCTAGAAACGCTGGATCCCAGGCTTCATAACGTAACTTTAGTCGCCCCAGATCACCTTTCGAGTTTGGTGTATAGACAGTAACAACCCAAAATTTTTCAAATTCTAGGGCTGTTACTCTGCCCTCTTTGTTCGGATCGCCAAAACCGTCTATCAGACTGTATTTTTTGGCGATATCTTCGGGGTAATTCTTTAATATCTGTAGCGGTTCGGTTTTGCTAAATATTGCTGTTCCAAAATGCCCTTTGCGCTGAGCGCTGTTCCAATATTCTTTGTACTGAGGTAGGTCGAATTCTGCTTGGTCTTGCATGGCTTTGGTTTCTTGCAGACACAGGATATCTGGGTCGTGCTTTTGTACGAACTTTTGAAAGTCGCCTTTTCGCAGTACCGCACGAATGCCATTGATGTTCCAGGAATATAACTTCATGTTAGTACTATTTTAAACTACTTTACGTCGCATTCGAAATTCGAATAAAACGGAAAGTAGACAAGCTAGGAATGGTGGGTTGCACCGGCGGAGTCAAAGACCCCGCCGGTGCAAATGTCACCTCTTGACCTTGGCGTCACCCAGGGGGTCAGCCGCCCCGTATTGGGACATCGGCTGATCAAAGACCAGCTGATTGATACCCATGCCAACGCTGTACTCCATGTATGCGCCCGATGTGGCATCCTTGCCGTAGAACTCGGAGCAGTTTGAGCTGCTGGCGTATGTGCCGTCAACTGACGGTCCAGGCACTACGTTGTACTGGTATCCACCGTTTCCACCACCGTCACCGCGCTTGATCTGATACGGGGGTATCAGGCTGGTGCAGTATGAGACAGGCAGCCCCTTGAACACGAAGTAGCCGAAGACGTTTCCTGACGAGTTCATCAGGTATACGTACGACAGCTTGCCCTTCTTGTTCCACGTGTCGATCCAAAAGTTCTTGGTCGCACGTGTCGGGCTGTAGCTCATGCTGTGCGCCGGCTGGTTCTCGACCAGCCGGTCGTAGTTGGACTGGCGAGAGCCGTCCTCCTTCTTCTGGCCCGAAGGGCTGCTGGTCGTTCCGCCGCATCCTGCCAGCCCGAGGGCAACGGCAATGACGATGACGGTGATCAGAATGCGCTGCATGTGGTCTCCTCGTTGTCGATCTCGATTTGGTACGGCAGGTCGCTGGCACGGAAGTGAGCCAAGGTGTCGGCCTTCCTCGCGTCAGCGTTGTACTGACGTATCAACTCCGCTCGGGAGTTCTGGTGAGCAAGAAGGATTGAATCCTTCTGCTGCTGGGTGAATCCGCCGGCGGTTGTGCCACTAGCGGGACGCTTCTGGATGTTGCCGATCTGGTCCTCTTCGGCCTGAATGCTTCCGCACAGGTCGTAGAAGTGATCGTAGGCCGCGATCCGGTAATCCGGATTGGCCTTGGTCTGTTCGATCTGTCCGGTCTTGCCTCGGAAGTCAGCAGTCGATCGCTGGAAGAATCCCCAGCCAAAGATCTGCATAGAGGCGATGAGAATTGCAACCAAGAAGATCGCGATGACAGAGGCGATGAACACGCCACTTGCCTTCGCACCTTCGTTGATCACGTCGCGAGATTTGTAACTCACGGATGTTCCCTTCAGTTGGATTGCAGGTTGGTAGACTACAGGTTGGCTATTTCAGCTACCTTTTCGGTGTCACAAACTATGGCAACAAAAAGGTAGCTGAATATATTCCTAGCTTGTCAATGTACGTTACCGCGCAACACAATATGTAGTTGCACAATAAGGTTGTATAAGTATAGTATACTTTTGCATATTAGTCAATAGCTTAGTCTGGCAGTTATATATAAAAAGGAAAAATCCCCGCTCTACTCTGTGGTAGTGCGGGGGCGGGAGAGGTTGGCGGTTGCCATCCTCTGCAGGTACTCTTCGGCGGCAAGCCGATCGCGGTGTGCTAGGGCGCTTGGCGCCAATTCGGAGTTATCCACTTTGCTCCTTGCGATGAGTGATGCCGCGGGGGTGAGTTATGCAGAGGATGGCGGTTGCCACATCTGTGTATCAACCAGGTTTTACCCGGTACTCATTTGGACATAGTCCCAGGAAAGAGCGTTTCCTGCCTGCTGTGTGGGTCGGTGACCTGTTGTTCGCCTCGGTTCGTCGTCTTTTTAACGTTGCATGTCATGTAAGACAACTTTTCGGGGCATTACGCATGTCGCTGACCGTTGTGCTTGTTGATCTAAGGACGAATACACATCCTCCCCTCAACAATACTGACCATACTACACCATTGTGTCTGTATTGTCAATAGCCTAAATAAATTATATAAAATGTAAATAACTATTACAGGCTAATGTTTTAATGTACGCCGGGTGTCGCGGTCGATGTCACGGCGTTTTATCGTTTCTCGTTTGTCGTAGTTCTTTTTTCCTTTACCTAGGGCAATTACGACTTTGATGTGCTTGCCACTAGTTAGTAACTTTGTTGGCACAATTGTCATACCCGATTGCTTTTTGGCGATAAAATCATCAATTTGTTTGCGGTGAGCTAGTAGCTTGCGCGGTGATGTGTCGACGGTTCGGGCGTTTGTTTTGCCCTTTTCGTTTAAACGTAGACTAAAACTAGCGTTGTTTAGTAGCAGCTCGTTATTGTGGACAGATACAAAAGAGCCTTTTAGTTGTACATGGCCATCACGGGCGGCACGCACCTCGATTCCGGTCAATACAACGCCAACAACTAGATCTTCGCCCAATTCATAATCGAACCGTGCGCGACGATTGGTGATCGATTTGTCAGTTGATTTGGGCTTTTTACTCATAAGCACCATTGTAGCTTATATTGACATAATTTATCAAATAAAGTATAATAAAGAAATAGCTTGATAAGGCGTCAGTCTTGAGCTGGTTCGTTTAAATCTATCCGCCTAAGGAGGTGGTTACGTTGGCAGAGATGCTGAGCAGTAACGTCTTTTGGAAGGTCTTGATCATTTCCCTGTTGGTGACGCCGATCGGAATGATTCTCGTCGGCATTGTCCTCGAGAGCCGCATTGTGCCCTTGTGGCGCAATCAGTCGAAAGCTTTTATCCCCGGTGACATTGGTCTTGGGGTGATGCTCGCGACTGGCTGGTATTTGTATCCACAGATACCAGCAGGCAACTTTTGGGGCTCGGCGATCATGCCATTGATAGGTCTGTGGGTCGGTGTGTTGACCTGCTACCTCATGAGGACCAAGTTCGACGGAGAGAACAACTATCCGCGTCTAGCTCTCAGATCCCCGACCAAGAGATATCACGATTTCGTGCTGTACATCGGGTATCTTGCGGCCATTATCACAATCTGCGTGCCGGCTATTTTGTTCGGTACAACGTGGAACGGTAATTTCGAGGTCAAGATGGTCGGATTTATCGGCTTCGGGGTTTGGCTGGCTGGAATGGCGCAGGACGCCACAGATCCGGATATGTCTAGCAAGAGTGAAAAGATGCACGTCGTTGACTATCAGCCTCTCCGGAGGACTGTGTGGGCTTGGTGGCGCAAGCGCCACCTGCGTGCGGGTTAGAAAATCGACAAAAAACCGCCCTAGTACTCTGTGCAATCCAGCACATGAGAAACGGGCGGCTATTTTTTTGCAAAAAAATAACGCCAGTGGATAGGCTGTTGCTGGTGCATCGTGTTCCATCACGATGCACCTTGCCTATTCACTGACGTTTACTGACTTTGTGGCTTGTTTTCGCTGGCTAGGTAGATTATGTTGGGGATAATCAACCCTATTATGGTCAGCGTAAGCAGTAAGTTGACCGCTGCGAACAACCACGTTACTCCCAGGCTCTCCATGCTTTCTTGGCCGAAGATCGCTGCGGAAGCCACCCCTGCTAGCAGTGACAGCATCCACAAGGCAAACAAGTACTTTGCAGCCCTTATGCACTTTTGATCACGTCGCATTGGTGCGACCTCCCGTTTTAGGATTTCCTCTCCCCTATTATTACTAAAGAGAAGACTTTTTGTATAGTAATATAAAAATTGTTTTTAGTCAAATAAAAATAGCGCTCCTGCGAATGCGCCGAGTGCTTACCGCTTGGATAAACACTGACACATTCGCAGGTCGCGCGTGTACCGCTAGGACCCTGTACTTACTGCAGGGTACTCATTGACCGAATCCGGTTCGAGCACTTGGCCTTCTTCCACTAGATAGCCGGTGCCAGTGTAGGCGCGTTCTCCAACGACGCCCCCTTTTTCGATGCGATTGTCCTGCCCTACCTGGGCTTTCTTTTTGACGATTCCGCCTTCGATGACAGTGTCGTCACCGACGTGGGCGTCCTCTTCGACTGTTCCATCGAGAATTTCGACACTGTTGCCCAGTTCGGCGCCTGCGGCAACAGTGGTTGTGCCCGACAACATGACGTAGAACCCGAGCTGTACGCCTGGTTCGATGGTGACATCAGAGTTCGGTGCGATGATTGTCGAGTCAACAATCCACACGATTTCGCCGTTCGGATTCTTGTGCGCCCGACGTCGCCGAGGAACGGGATCACCGGGTGCCAGGGGTCCAATCACTGTGCCTATAGGTAATGGCGTCGTAAATATGTGCATATTTTCTCCATCGTTGAGGGTGAAAGCTACTTGCATAACTATACGGCAAGGGTAAATGCCAGTCAATACTATTGCTTTTTAATACAGAAAGTACTATTATATAGAAAATGAGTAAGAATATTGGATATAATACATTAGAGATTGATCAGAGAGAGTTTGATTTTGGTGCAGAAGAATTTATCGACAGAATGGCTGCAACCCCAACTCGGCTCACTCTAGTTGAGCGTTCCTTAGGCTCAAGGGGTGTTGGGGTAACTCTAACTGATGGTCGTGCAGAAGACGGCGATCCAACGATTATTGCTCCACGTGCTTATCAAGCCTTTTCGGAAGATCCGTTCGAGCAGCAGCGTGATAAAGTTTTGGCTACTGCAATGAGGGCGCGTGTAATAGGCGTTGACACCCCCGGTGTTGGCCTTGGCAGAATACGCTCACGTTCAACTTTTAGACAAAAGAGAGGCGCCTGGAAGGGTGATGCCAGTAGTATCGCTGACTCTCAGCTACTTGCGGTTCGTAAAGCCACCGGCCTAGACTACGATGATCCATCTAGGTTGCTGACATATTCTATGCCAAATTGGTTCCTATCGGGATATATTAATTCTTCGTTTGCACCTAATATAGAGCGTTTTGATGCGGTGGAACTAGTAAACGACCAAAGCTGGAACCTGGTTGGCGAGGACGGCCTACCCAAAGCAATAGCAGCTGAAGATGAGTTTATGAATTATTATCTAGAGCAAAACGCTCAACATCAAGGGTTGTTACAGCCGTACGATAGAGATCCTGCAGACTTTAGGAAAAAGGTTCGTGGTCAGAAGCTGCCATTTAGGTTAGAGAGTTTACTGCTAGGCAAAGGCATGACCAGGCCATT
>JBBTRW010000013.1:0-2851 GCA_038064995.1 Patescibacteria group bacterium
ATTCCCTTTTCACGCTCTAGGTCCATGCTGTCTAGCAGCTGGCTTTTCATATCACGCTTTTTTACAGTGTCTGTCATCTCCATCATGCGGTCAGCCAGGGTGGATTTGCCATGGTCAATATGGGCGATAATACAAAAGTTTCGAATGTTCTTCATGTTTATTTACTCTTTAACTGACCAAAGAATATCGAATTAAGCTTGTGTAAAACGGGATCCACCTCTTCTATACTCATGAGCTTGCTACACAGCAAATATACCAAGCCCGAGAACAGGCTGATAAGTGCAAACTTTGGAAATAACGCCAAGAAACTTTGGTCAGTGGCCTGCAGGCTGAAAGTGTTAACCGCAAAATACGCAGCAACAGAGGTAAAGCCAGTTGCCGAGAGCATACGCACAACAGCACCCAAGAAAGGTCTGTCAATCAGATGCGGAATTCGTCCCTGCATAATAATAAACAAAATTATCACCTCTACTATTGCCACCAAAGATTGCGCCCAGGCCAAGCCGTAAACCCCCATATCAAAATGCATAGTAAACAGTACAGCCAAGAATATGTTCAGGCTAATAGTAAAGATCGATATATAAAGTGGTGTTCTGGTGTCTTGCTGGGCATAAAAACTGCGTGCAGCGATATGATAAACCGAACGAAACAGTATTGCAATAGTCAAAATGCCCAAGATATTTGCAATCATAGCCTCACCACCGTTCTTGATAAAGTGGACCAAATAACCACGGGTAAAGAATGCGATCGCTGCCGCCGGTAATGCCAACCAAATAATGACCCTTATGACCGCTTGTAACTCTTTGCGAAACAGATCAGGACGACCCTGCGATAAGCGCTCGGTCATTTTGGGGAAGGCCGCTGTAGAGATTGCCACACCAATCAAAGTAATTGGCAGCATGTGCAAGGTAAACGCCTGCTGATAAGCACGCACCGTACCAGCCGCCATGCGTGATGCCAAGTTTGTTTCGACAATGCTGTTGAAATAGTCTATCCCCTGGTCAAAACTCCGTGCCGGCAACAAGCCCAGTACGGTTCTAAAGCCATAGTCTTTCCAGTAAATTTTAAACCTGTAATCAAACCCAAGACCAATTAGCCCGCAAGCACTGACTATCAGCTGTAAAATTGAACCTAGAACTACACCCAGAGCAACGCCCATAATACCGCCCTCGAAAACCTGGACTCCGAACATTGTTATGCCGTTAGCAAATACGGTTATACCGATAATAATTCCGATGTTATAGAAAACTGGAGCTAATGCATAAAAAACAAAACGTCCCACCGCCTGCTGCATACTGGCAAACACTGATGATATGGCAAACAAAAATGGATTGATTGCTATTACTCGCATCATACTGACAGCCAACCCGTGGCCAGATTCGTCCAAGCCTGGGCCAACAACATATCTAACCAGTTGATCGGCAAAAATAATTATCAAGATACTGGCGATCATGGTCGTCATGGCCATTAGGTTGATCATACTGGTAGACAGCTCCCAGGCAGACTTTTTGTTACCAGCCACTAACCTTTCGTTAAAAACAGGAATAAAGGTGACGCTAAGGGCACCTGAAACTAGCAAAAAGAACATAAAATCGGGGATAGTAAAAGCAACAGTATAGGCGTCAATGCCAACAGGATAGGTGTCAAAATAGTTAGCATTTAACAGACGATCACGGAATAAACCAAGCAAACTGGATACTAGTGTTGCGCCCGCCAGCAAGCCAGCAGCCAATGTCAGGGATAATTTTTGATTTGCCCTAGATACGGCTACACTGACTCGTCCCATGTTTTAATACAACGCAGCTTCCTTTGGCAAAACTGCACCTTTCAAAATTGAACTAATTTCCTTCTCATCGATAGTTTCTTTTTCAAGCAGCGCGGCGGCAAGAGCTTCTAGTGGCTTGGTATTATGCTTCAATACAATCTCTGCGCGTTTTGCTGCCTCTTTCATCAGGGTAGCTACCTCGGCATCGATTTCGCGGGCTGTTTCATCGCTGTACGGTCGATCATGAACCATACGATCGAACATCATACCGCCACCATCCTCGTGAAAAACCTGGTCGCGAAGCTTTGTTCCCATTCCCTGTTCTATAACCATATTTCTAGCAACCTCGGTAGCTTTTTGTAGATCGTTTCCAGCACCAGTAGTTACACGTTCGGCGCCGTATTTTATTTTTTCAGCAACACGCCCTCCCAGGGCCCTGGCCAATACATCTTTGAACTCTATTATTGACGTATAGTCTTTGTCTTCTGGTGGCAAGAACCAGGTTACTCCACCGGTGCGGCCGCGTGGAATAATAGTGACTTTGTGCACAGGGTCACTGTCTGGCAAGACATGACCAACCAATGCATGGCCGGCTTCGTGAAAAGCAGTCATCTCTTTTTCTGGACCACTGATAATCTTTGTCTTTCGTTCTGGGCCGATGGCGACTTTCTCGAAAGCTTCTGTTAGGTCTGTGTTCTGAATAGTTTTTCGGTTATTACGAGCAGCCACAATTGCAGCTTCGTTAGCGATGTTGGCAAGATCTGCCCCAGAACTGCCGACACTTTTTGCAGCTAGTGATCCGATATCGACACTACTATCTACGGGCTTGTCCTTGAAATGAACTTTCAATATTGACTCTCGATCTTTTCGTTCCGGCAGTGATATCTGTACTCGACGATCAAATCGTCCTGGTCGCAACAAGGCAGGGTCTAGCACATCTTGACGGTTTGTCGCGGCAATAACGATAACGTTTGATCCAGTTTCAAAGCCATCCATCTCGACCAAGATTTGGTTTAGGGTTTGTTCACGCTCGTCGTGACCACCACCCATTCCGCTGCCACGTTTACGGCCTACTGCGTCGATTTC
>JBBTRW010000014.1:0-13446 GCA_038064995.1 Patescibacteria group bacterium
CAGGATTTTCAGACAAAAATCCAGTCAAACGTGCCGTAAAAGATGGTGACGAAGCCAGTATAGATTTCAAAGGATTCGACAGTAAGGGCGAGGCTTTTTCTGGTGGCGAGGGTAAAGATTATCCGCTGGCTATTGGCAGTAAAAGTTTTATTCCAGGGTTCGAGGAAGGTTTAATAGGCAAGAAGACTGATGATACATTCGATCTTCCAGTCACTTTCCCCGCTGATTATCAGGCAGCACACCTGGCCGGACAAAAGTGCAAGTTCGAGGTTAAGATTAACGAAGTCCGCGAAGTAACACTACCTAATGTTAACGACGAATTTGCTAAAAAATGCGGCACATTTAACAGCGTTGCCGAGCTAAAGGCTGATATCAAAAACGAAATCAAAGCTCAGCGCGACAACGAAATTAACGAAAATCTAAAAGACCAGTTGGTTGAACAGCTAGTAAAATCAAGCAAGCTAGAAGCCCCAGAAGTTTTGGTGCAAGATCAGATGAAAAATATCGAGATTGATTTTGTGCAGAATCTTGCAGCACGCGGGATGAGCATCGAACAGTACTTGCAAGACAAAAAGCAAACACGTGAAGAATGGGAAAAAACCGAACTACACGAAGCGGCAACCCGTCGCATTCAATCAGCGCTAGTTCTGTCAGAAGTCAGCAAGCTAGAAAAAATCACAGTCGACGAAGACGAAGTAGAAGTTCGCCACCAACAGCTGTTGCAACAATACCCAGACCCGAACATGCGCCAGCAACTAGAAACTGCAGAAGCTCGAAACGACATTCGTAATCGTTTGGTAACTGAAAAAACCCTTGATCGCTTGATTGAATTAAACAACAAATAAAGCACTAGCACTCACTTGACCCAAGTGCCAATTGGCGTATAATTATTGACATGAGACCTAAAAATTACCTAGTTCCAACAGTTGTTGAAAAATCTAGCGACGGCGAGCGCGCCTTTGATATATACAGCCGTCTGCTAAAAGACCGTATAATCTTTTTGGGTGAAGAGGTAAATGAACATACAGCCAACCTGATTGTTGCCCAACTGCTTTTTCTAGCAGGTGAAGACAGTAAAAAAGACATATATTTCTATATCAATAGCCCTGGTGGTGTAATCCATGACGGAATGGCAATTTACGATACCATTCAGTACATCAAACCTGATGTGCATACTATTGGCATTGGGTTGCAAGCCAGTATGGGCGCGTTCCTACTATCTAGTGGGACTAAAGGCAAGCGATTCATGCTGCCCCACTCGCGCGTGATGATACATCAGCCATCTGCTGGTACGCGGGGTAAAGTTACCGATATGGAGATTGATCTAAAGGAAGGCATCCGCCTCAAGGAGCTGCTAGCTGAAATAACAGCAAAAAATACTGGGCAAAAACTCGCCAAAGTCAAAGAAGATATGGAACGCGACTACTGGATGACCGCCGAGCAGGCTAAAAAGTACGGACTAATTGACGAAATTATCAAAAAAGCTTGACAGTTTGCTTTTCAGGCCTCACAATGGTGTTCAATGAATTAGTGTAAGTTGGGTTTTTATGCATTTGGCCTTGGTGGCTCTCGGTTAGAAATGCTTGCCCACGGAGTTCCAGTACTCCTAACTTAGAAGATTCGGCGCCCTAAGTATTAACCACTAACAAGAACTAGGAGACCATTTTTCATATGGCAACTACCAAAACGCAAGCGAGGCGTTATTTTACCGATAACGCAACCGTTTTAGACCTACCTGACCTAATTAAACACCAAACAGATTCATGGCAAGAATTTATCGAAACAGGACTGAGCGAAATTTTCGCCGAAGTTAACCCAATCGAAGATTACACTGGCCAAAAACTAGAACTGCGTTTCAAAGATTACAGTTTCGAAGATCCAAAATGCACCGAAGCTGACGCACGTCACAACAATGTCAGTTTCGAAGCGCCACTGAAAGCTCGCGTTGAGCTAACAAACAAAGTAACTGGTGAAGTAAAAGACAGTGAAATTTATCTTGGCGACTACCCATGGATGACCGAACGCGGTACATTCATCATTAACGGTTCCGAGCGTGTGGTTGTGTCTCAGCTTATTCGTTCTGCTGGTGTATTCTTTACAGCTAACAAAGGTGCAGTTCGTAACCAATACGGTGCGAAACTTATTCCTGGCCGTGGTGCATGGTTAGAATTTGAAACCAGCGCAGCAGGTGTACTATATGTAAAAATCGATCGTCGCCGAAAGATCGCTGTTACTACACTACTTCGTGCCCTAGGTTACGGTACTGATACTGCTATCAAGGGACTATTCAAAGAAGTTGACACTGGTGAGATTAACTATATTGATACTACTATCGCCAAAGACCCAAGCGCTGGTACAAACGAAGCTTTGATCGAAGTCTACCGTCGCCTACGTCCAGGTGATCTTGCGACAGTTGAAAACGCCCGTGGCATGATCGAGCGAATGTTCTTTGACTTTAAACGATTCGACTTTAGTCGTGTTGGTCGTTATAAAATAAACCAACGTCTAGGTTTGAAAGTTACTAACACTACCGACAACCGAGTTATGCGCCTAGAAGACCTAGTCGCTATTATCAAAGAAGTAATCCGCCTCAACAACAGCCAAGAACCTGCCGATGACATCGATGCTCTATCAAATCGTCGTGTGAAATTAGTTGGTGAATTGGTCGCTCGTCAGTTCCGTATTGGTATGCTGCGTATGCAACGTAACACAATGGACCGCATGAGCATGAGCGACCTGGAAACTGTTACTCCGGGTGCATTAATCAACGCTCGTCCGATTGTTGCTGCTGTTCGTGAGTTCTTTGCAAGCTCTCAGTTGTCACAGTTTATGGACCAAACCAACCCATTGGCTGAGCTTTCTCACAAACGACGCCTTAGCTCTATGGGCCCTGGTGGTTTGAGCCGTGAACGTGCCGGCCTAGAAGTTCGTGATATTCACGAAACTCACTATGGACGTATTTGTTCGGTTGAAACACCAGAAGGTGCCAACATCGGACTTGTACTAAACCTTGCCAGCTATGCACGTATCAATGAATATGGATTCATCGAAACTCCGTATCGCAAAGTTGTAAAAAACAAAGTTACCAACGAGGTAGTTTACATGGATGCAGCCGCCGAGGCCCGTGAAATTATCGCCGAGGCTGGTAACGAGCTAGACAAAAATGGCAAATTCAAAGCTACCCGTGTTAGTGCACGAAAGAACTTGGTGCCAGAGGAAGTTGACGCCGATGAAATTACATATGTAGATGCAGCGATTGGTCAGATTCTAGGTTCAACTGCTAGCCTGATTCCGTTTATCGAGAAAAACCGTATTGACCGATCTTTGACTGGTTCTAACATGTCACGTCAGGCCGTACCCCTGCTTCAACCAAAAAGCCCAATTGTCGGAACTGGTGTCGAGGCCGATATCGCTCGTAATACTAGTCAGTTGATTCTTGCCAAGGGCTCCGGTGAAGTTATAAAGGCTGACGCAAATGAAGTGATTGTTAAATACAAAGACGGTCCAATTAGCTATGTTCCAATTCACTTTGAACAAAGTAACGACGACCGTTCAATCAACCAAAAAGTTGTTGTTTCGCGAGGGCGGAGAGTCAAAAAAGACGATGTGCTGATTGAAGGCGCATCAATCGAAGGTGGTGAACTGGCTTTGGGACGTGATCTTACTGTCGCCTTTATGCCATGGGGTGGTTATAACATGGATGACTCTATCATTCTTAGCTCTCGTATTGTCAAAGAAGACGATCTAACTAGTATTAACATCCAAGATTTCATGGTTGAAGTTCGTGAAACTAAATTAGGTCCAGAAATTGTGACTCGTGATATTCCAAACGTTAGCGAAGAAAGCCTACGTCACCTAGACGAAGACGGAATCGTACAAGTTGGTTCAGAAGTTCACCCAGGTGATGTATTGGTTGGAAAAATCACACCAAAAGGTGAACAAGAACTTTCTAGCGAAGAACGATTGCTACGCGCAATCTTTGGTGAAAAAGCCAAAGACGTTCGTGACACGTCACAGCGTATGAGCAACGGCAAGCACGGTAAAGTTGTTGGCGTAAAAGTCTTTAGCCGCGAAAACGGCAACGAGCTAAAAGCCGGTGTTTTGATGCAGGTCCAGATTTTCGTTGCACAACTTCGCAAGATTGCAGTTGGCGACAAGCTGGCTGGACGTCACGGTAACAAGGGTGTTGTTGCGCGTATTCTACCTGAAAACGACATGCCATTTTCTGAGGACGGAACTCCTGTTGATGTTCTGTTGAACCCACTAGGTGTGCCATCACGAATGAACCTTGGTCAGTTGTTTGAAACTCACCTTGGTATGGCTGCCCGTGCGCTTGGTTACAAGGTTGCAACACCACCATTTAACGGCGTTCCAAACCACGTTATCGCCGAGCAGCTAAAAGAAGCTGGCTTGCCCGCCGATGGTAAAATCCAACTGTTTGACGGACGTACCGGTGAACCTTTCCGCGAAAAAACAACCGTTGGAAACATGTACATCATCAAGCTGCACCACATGATTGCAGACAAGATCCACGCCAGGTCTATTGGTCCATACACAATGGTTACCCAACAGCCACTAGGTGGTAAGGCGCAAAACGGTGGTCAGCGCTTTGGCGAGATGGAGGTATGGGCACTAGAAGCATATGGCGCCGCTACAACCTTGCAGGAAATGCTAACTATCAAGTCTGACGATGTTTATGGTCGTGCCAAAGCTTACGAATCGATCATCAAAGACGAGCCAATTACCGGTCCAAAAGTTCCAGAGAGCTTTAACGTTCTTGTGAAAGAGCTTCAGGGCTTGGGTCTGCGTGTCGACCTTGTCGAGAACGGGTTGGACATTGATGCCGAAGAAATATTGGACGGAACAATCGAAGTTGAACCAGATGATACACCAACCGTTGTACCAGAAGAAGATGCAGAAACTGTTGGTGACGAAGCTGACGAACTGGGCGAAATCGACCTAGGCGAAGGCGTCACTATTCAGGACACAGATGAAATTGAAGAAATTAAGGAGGAGATAGTCTAATGAGTCGTGTATTAGCAAACACCAGTATCGCCGACTTTGATGCAGTGCGACTAGCAGTAGCTAGCGCAGAAGATATCAAGAAATGGAGTTACGGTGAAGTAACAAAACCAGAAACGATTAACTATCGAACCCAAAAACCAGAACGTGATGGACTTTTCTGCGAAAGGACTTTCGGTCCAGTCAAAGACATAAATCCACATGATGCAAAGCTAAAAGGCGTTCGTTCCCGCGAAGCAGCAGTTGATAAAAGTGGCGAACTGGTTACTCGTTCAATTGTTCGACGCGAACGTATGGGGCACATTGGCCTAGCCGCACCAGTTGCGCACATTTGGTTCATGCGTGGAACACCTAGCGCAATGGGACTACTGTTAGGTATGACCGTTCGTAACCTCGAGCGTGTAGCTTACTTTGCTAGCTACGTCATTTTGGACGTAGACAACGAAAAGCGAGAAAAACTCTTGGCTGATGCCGAAGCTGAACTAGAAGCCGGTACTGCAGCTATCAAGATTCGCTATGAAAAAGAAGCCGAGGATGAAAAAGCCGACGTCAAAAAGCTTGCAGCAGAGCAAACCAAAGAACTCGAAGCGCTAGCTGAAGCATTTGCAACCAAGAAAGCTCAGCTAGATGGTCTAGTAAAATCAGCCTTGCTGGGTGAAATCGAATACCGTAACCTACCTGATGAGTATGCAGATATCGTCAAGGTTGGCATGGGTGGCGAGGCATTGAAAGCGCTACTAGAGCAAATTGATCTAGAAAAATTGATCAAAGAACTTTCCGAGGAAGCCGCTGCCAGTAAAGGCCAAAAGCAAAAGAAAATTCTAAAACGCCTAAAGGTCCTAGAAGGCATGCACCGTGCAGGTATCAAGCCAATCAACATGACAATGACAGTCCTACCCGTTATTCCACCAGACCTACGTCCGATGGTTCAACTAACTGGTGGTCGTTTCGCGACATCTGACCTAAACGACCTATATCGTCGTGTTATCAACAGAAACAACCGTCTAAAGAAACTGATCGACCTAAACGCACCAGAGGTAATTCGTCGAAACGAAATGCGTATGCTGCAAGAAGCAGTTGACGCACTAATCGACAACTCTGCCGCTCGCGGTAACCGTGCAGTTAACGCAACTGGTGGCCGTCGCAAGCTAAAATCGCTTAGCGATATGCTAAAAGGAAAGCAAGGTCGTTTTCGTCAGAACCTACTAGGAAAGCGTGTTGATTATTCTGGCCGTTCAGTTATTGTGGCTGGTCCAGAGCTAAAGATTCACCAATGTGGTTTGCCAAAACAAATGGCACTAGAGTTGTTCAAACCGTTTGTGATCAGCTGGCTGCTCCGCGGCGAACATGCGCACAACATACGCAGCGCAACTCGTTTAATCGAGTCTGGCAATACTATCATCTGGGATGCATTAGACGAAGTGATCAAGGGCAAATACGTTCTTCTTAACCGTGCTCCGTCGCTGCACCGTTTGTCTATCCAGTCTTTCCAGCCAAAATTGATCGAAGGTAAAGCAATTCAGCTTCACCCGCTAGTTTGTGCTGGTTTTAACGCCGACTTTGACGGTGATCAAATGGCTGTTCACTTGCCGCTATCTGACGCAGCACAGGCCGAAGCTCGTGACCTTATGAGCGCTACCAATAACCTATTAAAGCCTGCTGACGGTACCCCGGTACTAAACATCGCACAGGACATCGTTCTGGGTTGTTACTATCTAACATATCCAAAACCTGACGCTCAGACCGAGAAAAAACTATTTAGTTCAGTCTCAGAAGCCGTGCACTCATATGAAAAGGGAATCATTAAATTGCAAACTCCTATTCGTGTGCATACCAAAGGTCAGCTGCGTGATACTACTTTGGGCCGCGTTTACTTTAACGAGTCACTCGTCAAAGACCTTCCATATGTAAACGATGTGATGACCAAAAAAGCCCTAAACAAAGTTCTAGCACGTATTTTTGAGAACTACGGCAGCGAACAAACCGCCGTTACGGCCGACAGTATCAAAGATCTAGCGCTAGAATATGCAACCGCTGCAGCTGTTTCTACTGGTATGGATGATTACTTTGATGTACCAGAAATGGATAAACTGATCGATGAAGGTGAAGAGCAAGCGACACAGATCTCTGAACAGTTTGAAGAAGGTTTGATTACCGAGGAAGAGCGTTACAGCCTAACCGTTAACGCATGGCGTGGTATCGACAAAAAGGCTATTGCCGTTGTCGAAAGCAAGCTAAAAGATTCTGATACATCAGTCAGCGTCATGGTGAACTCTGGTGCTCGTGGTAGTATCGATAACATCAAACTAGCGACCGCAATGCTAGGAACAATGGTTGATGCAACTGGTAAAGAAATTGAGCTACCTATTCGTTCAAGCTTTAAAAAAGGACTATCACAGCTGGAAGCTTTCGTGGCAACCCGTGGTACCCGTAAAGGTTTGATCGACACCGCTCTAAAGACCGCCGACTCTGGTTATCTAACCCGTCGTTTGGTTGATGTAAGCCAAGATGTCTTTACTGTGCAAGAAGATTCAAATGACACTGGTTTCACAATTTATCGTTCAGAAACAGAAGAAACCATGATCGAATTTGGCGACCGTTTGTACAGCCGTTACGCTGCAGAGAAAATCGGTAGCCACGCAAAAGCTGGCGAGCTGATTACTCGCGAAATTGCCGATGCAATAAACACTGACGAGAAAATTACCGAAGCCCGTATCTTTAGCGTGCTAACTGCAAAGAACCTACGTGGTATTCCACAAAAAAGCTATGGCCTAGACATGGCTACTGGTAAACTGATCGCAGTTGCCCAGCCTGTTGGTGTTATTGCCGCTCAGTCTGTTGGTGAGCCCGGTACCCAGCTAACCCTTCGTAACTTTCACGCTTCTGGTGTTGCCGGTGCAGCCGACATCACCCAGGGTCTACCGCGTGTAGACGAGCTGTTCGAAGCCCGAACTCCAAAAGGTGAAGCATTGCTATCTGAAATCGACGGTACTCTGCGTATCTGGGAAGATGGCAGTAAATATGTCTTGCAGGTTACACCAGCCAAAGCTAAGGTCAAGAAGCTACCGCTAGAAAAGCGAAAAGCGACGGTCAAGACTGGCACAGAAGTTCTAGCTGGCGATGTAATAGCTAGTAAAAAGGGTGGCGAAGAGCCATTGACAGCTCCGTTTGATGGCATAGTTGACGTCACTAAGACCGAGGTCATTGTTTCTAGCAGCGACCAAACTCCTGCTCGTTACGAAGTTTCTAGCACACACCAGTTAACCGCCAAAGACGGCGATGCCGTTTCAGCTGGCGATCGCTTGACCGCAGGTTCGATTAACCTTCATGACCTAATGCGTCTAAAAAGTATCGAGGCTACTCAGCGTTACATTATTAACGACGTCCTACGTATCTATGCATCTCAGGGTCAGAACATTGCTGACAAGCACCTCGAGATCATCGTTCGACAAATGTTCAGCCGAGTACAAATCGAAGATCCAGGGGATAGCCCATTTGTTACTGGCGATATCGTTAGTAAAGCCGCAGTTGTTGAAGCTAACGAAAACTTGGTCGCTGACAAAAAAGAGCCAGCTCAGTTTACTCAGTTGCTACTAGGCATTACCAAAGTATCAATCTGGAGCGACAGCTTCCTATCAGCCGCAAGTTTCCAAGACACAACCCGCGTGTTGATCAACGCTGCCGTAACCGGCCGCCAAGACAACTTGTACGGTCTTAAGGAAAACGTTATCATCGGTCGCAAGATACCTGTAGGTACCGGCGCCCGAGACCTTGCAGCCGTCGAGGAACTCGAAGAGACCGAAGAAGCTTAAATAGCAACTTCTGACTTGTTTATAGGGGACTCATCTGTTACAATAACAGGTGAGTTTCCTCTTTGGAGTTAGCCAGAAAGCATGCGAGTGTGTACAAATTTCTGTTAATTTCAAGGAAAGTGGCAGTTATTTATGCTGAGAATAACGCCAAGTAAAGTTAATTTAACGGAGAATATTTTTAAATATGCCAACAATCAATCAATTGGTTCGCAAGCCGCGTAAAACGGCTGGCAAAAAGAGTAAAAGCCCTGCACTAGGGCGTATTCAGAATACTCTGAAAACCCGATATTATGACCAAAACGCACCATTAAAGCGTGGTGTTTGTGTCAAAGTAACTACCAAAACCCCGAAAAAACCTAACTCGGCTCTACGTAAAGTAGCCCGTGTACGTTTGTCTAATGGCCAAGAAGTCTGGGCTTACATCGGTGGCGAAGGTCACAATCTACAAGAGCACGCCGTTGTGTTGGTTCGTGGTGGGCGAGTAAAAGACCTTCCAGGTGTCCGTTACCACATCGTTCGTGGTGCCCTAGACCTTCAGGGTGTTGCTGACCGTAAACAACGCCGTAGTAAATATGGTGCCAAAAAGGAGAGTAAATAATGCCGCGTAAAGTAACCAAATCTCTTCAACGTCGTCTAGATCCAGACCGCAAATACCAGTCTATTCTGGTACAACGTCTAATCAACAAAAGCATGCTAAATGGTAAGAAACTGCTAGCTGAACGGCAAGTTTACGGTGCGCTAGAAATAGCTGCTAAAAAACTAAAGTCAGAAGACCCACTAGAGGTATTCGAGACTGTATTAAAGAAAGTTTCACCTAATTTTGAGGTAAAATCTCGACGTGTTGGTGGTGCAAATTACCAGATCCCATTCCCGATCCAGGGTCACCGTCAACTTCACTATGCTTTTTCATGGTTAGTCCAGAGTGCTCGCGCACGAAAGGGCATGCCATATGAACAGCGTCTAGCTGCCGAAATCGTTGATGCCTATAACGAAACTGGTGCTGCCTTCAAGAAAAAAGAAGACACCCACAAGATGGCCGAAGCCAACCGTGCATTTGCACACTTTGCAAGGTAACATATGTCTGCTCACGAGTCTCTCGATGTAGCTAGCCAAATAAGATAGGCCAATCATTCTTGAACCTAAAGAGTTTAAAAAACGACTTGGTAAAGCCGCTCGAATTCGTGCTTTCTTTGAAAAAGCACTATTTGGTGAGCCAATGATAGATACCACTAGAACACACGTACTTGATCCAACTACTGGTAAGTACCAAACACTAGAGACCGCCGAAGGGGCCGTTGTACAAGAAGCGGAAATTGCTACATCAGAAGAAAGTAGCTAAGCCGCGAGGTCTACTGCGCCATCGGTCCGTTCTTGCTCGGCTGCAGGTGTGCCGAAGCGTATTTCAATAACCTTTTCATGCAACCTCATCAAATCGATGGCTATGTTGTCACTTTCTCGTACAACATATGCAAATTTCTCACCCCTTTCGCCAATGGCATAAAGGCGTGTTTCATTACCAACAGTGACTTCAATTGTCTCTTCAGACCAATGTTCTATCGTTGCGTCGGACGGTGGCTGAATATCTAAGCCTACTGTGGTCTCGAATTGGATGGACTCAGGCTTTTCTGCAGAAAGCTTTTCGGCTTCTTCATAAGTAATTATACCCTGTTCGGCAGCTGCTCTTGGCGTAACACCATCTTCCACGCCACCAATTTGGTTGTTGCGTACCATATCTATACGCGCTTGTATTTCAAAACGATTTGGACTCATGATTCCATTATAGCACAAAACGCTAATGTTTGCAAATAGGGGTGGTCAAGCAGTCGTATATCTGGTACAATTGAATGTAAGTGTTTTTCCCTGTTGTCAAAAATTTCAACAGAGGTGACGAAAAATTAATTATTAATCCGTCATTCGCCAGCTGGCGAAAGCTGGAAAGGACTACCAAAGAAACCATCATGGCAGCTAAAAACTATACCCTAGATAAATTCCGCAATATCGGCATTATTGCTCATATTGACGCCGGAAAAACCACCACTACCGAAGGTATTTTGTACCGAACTGGTCTATCGCACAAAATTGGTGCAGTTCACGAAGGTGAAACAACAACTGACTGGATGGAGCAAGAGCGCGAACGTGGTATCACAATCACATCTGCTGCCGTGACTTGTTTTTGGAAAGACCACAAAATTAACATTATCGACACCCCTGGTCACATTGACTTTACCGCAGAGGTAGAGCGTTCACTGCGTGTACTAGACGGTGCGGTTGTAGTATTCGACGGCAAGATGGGTGTAGAGGCTCAGACCGAGACTGTATGGCGCCAGGCCAACAAATACCGTGTGCCACGTATCTGTTTCATTAACAAGATTAACCAAACTGGTGGCGATTTTTACAAATCTCTAGACAGTCTGCACGCACGTCTATCTAAAAAAGCCCTACCAATCCACCTGCCAATTGGTTTTGAAAAAAACATCAACGGTATTGTTGACCTTGTAGACATGAAAGCCTACACCTACAAAGATTTCACCGACAACGAGCTTATAGCAGGTGAAATTCCAGCCGATATGTTGGACAAAGCCAAAAACGCTCGACAACTATTAGTTGAATCTGCGGTTGAAGCCGACGACGCATTGTTCGAAAAATATCTTGAAAGTGGCGAAGACTCTATAACTGTTGATGAACTAAAAGCAGCCCTAAGAAAAAGCGTACTGACCGGTGAATTTTATCTAGTAACTGGTGGTGATGGCCGTGGTGTGATCGTCGAAAAGGTCCTAGACCTAGTTAATGAATACCTACCGAGCCCGTTAGATGCTGGTTCTATCTGGGGTACACACCCAAAAACTGGCGACGAAGTTGAACGAAAGCCTGACGACAAAGAACCTCTAGCGGCACTAGCATTTAAAATTGCTAACGACCCATTTGTCGGTAAATTGATCTTTATCCGTGTTTATAGCGGTAAAGTTGCTGCCGGTAGCTACATACTGAACACTACAACTGGCGACAAAGAGCGTATTGGCCGAATTGTCCGGATGCATGCCGACAAGCGTGAAGACATCAATGAAATCGCCGCTGGTGATATCGCCGCTGTTGTAGGACTAAAAAACACTACAACCGGTACAACATTATCTGATGTGGCGAAACCAATCACGCTAGAGAGTATCGACTTCCCAGAACCTCCAGTTGCGATTGCAATTGAACCCAAAACTAAGGCTGACCAAGAAAAGATGAGCCTAGCCTTGCAGCGTTTGGCCGAAGAAGATCCGACATTCCGCGTGCACACTGACGAAGAAACTGGACAAACAATCATCTCTGGAATGGGTGAATTACACCTAGATATCATTGTTGATCGTATGAAGCGTGAATTTAAGGTTGAAGCCAATATTGGTCAACCACAAGTTGCTTTCCGTGAAACTATCAAGAAAAGTACTGAAATACAGGGCAAATACATCAAACAATCTGGTGGTCGTGGACAATACGGTGACGTATGGTTGCGCCTAGAGCCGAATGAACCTGGTAAAGGATTCGAATTCTTTGACGAGATCAAAGGTGGTGTTGTACCGCAAGAATACCGAAAACCAGTCCAAAACGGTATCATCGAAACTCTTGATGGTGGTGTGATTGCTGGCTACCCAGTTGTAGATGTCAAAGCAACACTATATGACGGTAGCTATCACGACGTTGACTCTAGTGAATTGTCATTTAAAATGGCAGGCGCGTTGGCGACACGTGCTGGTGTCAAACAAGCCAACCCGATTTTGCTAGAGCCTGTTATGAAAGTCGAAGTTACAACCCCCGAAGAGTTCATGGGTGATGTGATCGGTGACCTAAACTCTCGTCGCGGACGAATCGAAAGCATGGAAGACCGCATGGGCGCCAAAGTCGTCACAGGATTTGTACCACTGGCCAGTATGTTTGGCTATACGACCGATCTACGTTCAATGTCACAGGGTCGTGCTGCTAGCACGATGGAACTCGCCCAATATGAGGAAGTACCACCAAACGTAGCCCAAGAGATCATCGAAAAACGCGCAAAGTAGATTCACATGAGCCTAGTTATAGACACAGAAAAACTCGAGCATGGGCTTGAGGAAGGTGTGCTACGCGGCGATGTAAGTTTCAGAGGATGGATGGAGCGTAAAGAAGTGTTGCGTATGGTTTCGTGTGGTCTCGTTACCTCTGCAATTGGAGCGTATCTACGCCAAAATGACATACCACACCAACTGCTACTTAGTGATCCTCAACTTTCGATTGATCCAGGCATGCGACATACCTTTCCACTTGTAGGCAAGCAAGGAGAAGGTGAGGTTGTTGATGCGTCGTACAGTCAATTTTTTCAATATGTGGGTATGAGTGTGATGCATGAAAAGCGTATGGCTATAACCTTGTTTCCACAAAAAAAAGTTTTACACTTTCCTCTGCGCCAACGTGAAGAAGCTGTCGATTGGGTCGCGCAGTGGGCTGTTGGATTTCGAGACATTAAACAACATACCGAGATAGACTGGGATGACCCAGTTATTGGACCGCTAGAGAATGCATCTCGGACTGCAATTTTTGCTACTATTTGCGAGATATGGAATCCAGAGTATTTTGTACCTTTTTCACCTTCTGA
>JBBTRW010000015.1:0-4857 GCA_038064995.1 Patescibacteria group bacterium
TTGGAACGTCGTATCAACTTTCGTCGTGCTATCAAGATGTCTGCACAAAATACTATGAATGCTGGCGCAAAAGGTATTCGTATCGAGGTTGCCGGACGATTGAATGGTGCTGAAATGTCACGTCGTGAAAAACTGATCAATGGCTCTGTGCCCCTACATACTATTCGTGCTGATATTGATTATCATGGTGCGCGCGCCCGAACCAAAACCGGTATTATCGGTGTGAAAGTTTGGATCTACAAAGGGGATGCTGTCTAATGTTAATGCCAAAGAAAACAAAGTTCCGCAAGGTGCGCAAGGGCAAGAACAAAGGTGTCGCAACTAGCGGCAACTATATTGCCTTTGGTGACTATGGTCTGCAAAGCATGACTAACGAGAGAATTACCTCACGCCAAATCGAGTCTGCACGTCAAGCCATGACCCGTTATATCAAACGTGGTGGTAAAATTTGGATTCGTATCTTTCCTCACACCCCAGTTACTCGTAAACCACAGGATGTAAAAATGGGAAGCGGTAAGGGTAACCCAGAGTTTTTCGTAGCCAAAGTCAAAGCCGGCACCGTAATGTTTGAAATGAAAGGTGTTGATGAAGAACTTGCACGCGAGGCTATGCGTCTTGCGGCTCACAAGCTGCCAGTCAAAACCCGCTTTATCCGCAGGGAGGACGCATAATGGCTAAAGTAACCAAGAAAACTACCAAAAAAGAAGTTGATTTGACCAAGAAAACCATTGCTGAACTAAATGCAGAGCTAATCACTACTCAAACCGACCTAGTTGAAGCCAAGCGTTCGCATGCTGCTCGCGAGCTAGTCAGCACTGTTCGTATCAAAGATTTACGTCGACAAGTAGCGCGTATCAAAACTGTTTTAAGCCAAAAGAGCAAAGAGGAGACCAAGTAATGTCACGAAAAATAACCGGTATTGTCACCAGCGATAAAGCTGACAAAACTATTCAGATTATTCTGACTAGTCGTTTAACCCACCCTTTGTATGGCAAGCAATATACACGTAGCCGTAAATTTGCTGCTCATGACGAGAAAAACGAAGCAAAAATTGGCGATACTGTTGAAATTGAAGAAGTCCGCCCTATCAGCCGTACTAAAAGCTTTAAGCTAACCAAAATTATCCAGCGTGGCCACGAGCAGGTTGCTATTAAGGAAGAGCCGGCAGCTACTGCTCCAGAAAAAGAGGAGACAAAGTAATGATACAACAAGAATCACGACTGAAAGTCTGCGACAACAGCGGTGCAAAGGAAATTTTGTGCATCCGTGTTCTTGGCGGTACTCGTCGTCGTTATGCTCGTGTCGGTGATATCATTGTCGCAACCGTAAAAGATGCCAGTTCAACAGGGACAGTCAAGAAAAAATCTGTCGTAAAGGCTGTTGTTGTGCGCACCGTAAACAGAATTAACCGTAAAGACGGCAGCACAATCGCATTTGATGATAACGCTGCAGTAATTATCGGCGATGACAAGCAACCACGCGCAACTCGTGTTTTTGGTCCTATACCACGTGAACTGCGTGAACTAGGTTATGCAAAAATTGTCAGCCTTGCACCGGAGGTACTCTAATATGGCTATTGCTCGAATCAAGCAAGGTGACAGCGTCAAAGTTGTTAGCGGCAGCAGTAAAGGCAAAGTCGCGACTGTCCAGTCAATCAAGGGCGATAAAGTCTTACTATCTGGCATCGGTAACCGTAAACGACACCAAGCTGCAAACACCGTAGCGCCAGCTGGTAAACGCGACATCCAACTACCAGTTCATATCAGTAACATCGCACTAGTTATCGACACAAAGACTAACAAAACCAGCCGAGTCGGCTACCAAACTAAACCATCGGGCGAAAAAGTACGAATTGCCCGTCAAGCTAAAGGAAAGGAGATCAAATAATGGCTACTAAAACTGCAACTAACCCAGTACCAAGACTGAAATCTCTTTACAATGAAAAAATGGTCAGTGAATTGGTTAAAGATTTGAAGCTACAAAATCCACACCAAGCACCTCGCCTAGAAAAAATCGTTGTTTCTAGTGGTATTGGCAAAAACAAAGACGACAAGCGTTTTTACGAAGTCGTAACAAACACAATCACAAAGATAACTGGCCAAAAACCAGTTGACCGTATGGCTAAAAAATCAATTGCTGGTTTCAAGATCCGTGCTGGTATGAACCGTGTTGGCGTCAGCGTAACTTTGCGTGGCAACCACATGTACGAGTTCCTAGACCGCCTGACTAACGTTGCTCTGCCTCGTGTCCGTGACTTTCACGGCATCAAACGCAAAGCATTTGATAAATCAGGCAACTACAGTCTAGGTATCAACGACCAATCAGTATTCCCAGAGCTAAGCTACGAAGACACAAATGTCCTACATGGTTTACAGGTAACATTTGTGATCGATCAAGGAAGCCCAGAGAAATCACGCGCATTATTAGAAAAGTTCGGCCTGCCGTTCGAGAAAGGAGGCAAATAACATGGCTAAGAAATCTTCCATCGCCCGCGATGAAAAACGAAAGAAAATGATCCTAAAATTTGCCGCCAAGCGAGCAGAGCTAAAGGCAGCTGGAGACCTAGAAGGTTTAGCAAAATTACCGCTAAATTCTAGCCCAACTCGCTGGAAAAACAGAGATGTTTTGACTGGACGACCTCATGCATATATGCGTAGGTTTGGTCTTAGCCGAATTAGTTTTAGAGAAAAAGCCTCAAAGGGTGAAATCCCGGGCGTAACAAAGAGTAGCTGGTAAGGAAGGAGAAGAAAATATATGTCATTACAATCTACAGACCCAATCGCTGACCTACTTACCCGCATTCGAAACGCTATTATGGTAGGTAAAACAGAAGTTCGTGTGCCATCGAGCAAGCTTAAAGCTGTTGTAGCAAAAGAACTGCAAAAAGCAGGTTATTTATACCAAGTTAGTGAAGAAAAAGGCAGCCCACGTGGCACTTTGGTGATTACTATTAACAAGCCAGGCAGCAATGCTAACATTACCGAAATAAAGCGTATCAGCAGCCCAGGCCGACGTGTGTATACAAATGCAGACGATGTACCAAGAGTAAAAAGTGGACGAGGCGTCGTGCTGGTTAGTACCTCAAAGGGTGTAATAACTGGTCGCGAAGCCACTAAACAGCGTTTAGGCGGCGAAGTGCTGCTAAGCGTGTATTAAGAAAGAATATTAAGGAGAAATATAATGAGTCGAATCGGAAAACTACCAGTAGCTATTCCAGATGGTGTGACAATCACGGTCGACAATGGCAGTATTGCCGTCAAAGGCCCTAAGGGAGAGCTGTCAACACCAATCCTGAGTCACGTTACTGTAAAAGTAGAAGATAGTAACCTAATAGTCTCACGCAAAAGCGACGAGAAAATTAGCAAATCACAACACGGATTAATCCGTTCACTAGCTAACAACATGGTTGTTGGTGTTACTAAAGGTTTTGAGAAAAAGCTAGAAGTAAATGGTGTTGGTTTTCGTGTTAACGGCGGAGGCCAAAGCTTAGAAATGCAGCTAGGTTTTTCACACCCAGTGAAATACCAGGCACCAGAAGGGGTTAATATAGCGGTTGAAAAGATGAATATCACCGTTAGCGGCATCGACAAGCAGCAAGTCGGCCAAGTAGCGGCAGAAATTCGCAGCCTAAAGAAACCTGAACCCTACAAAGGTAAAGGCATCAAGTATGCTGACGAAGTCATTCTACGAAAAGCCGGAAAGGCAGGAGCGAAATAATATGAGTAACCATTTAGCTAAAAAACGACTTGGTAAAACTTTGCGAAAAAACAGAGTTCGCTCACGAATTAATGGCACTGCAAAGCGTCCACGTTTAACTGTTACCATCAGTAACTTACACGTCAGTGCTCAGTTAATAGACGATGAATCAGCAAAGACATTAGCCTATGCAACCACCGTTGGGTCAAAAGCCAAAGGTACATTTACTGAAAAAGCCACAATTGTCGGAAAAGACATAGCAGCCAAGGCCAAGAAGGCAAAGATAACAAAAGTCGTATTCGATCGTAATGGTCGTGCATATGCAGGTCGTCTAAAGGCCCTTGCAGAAGCAGTTCGACAGGAAGGAGTTGAGGTATAGTCATGGCAGAATTAGCAAACAAAGAACGAAAGCCCCAGCGTCAAACACGCAGTGGCGTACCAGCTGAGAGCTCTCCGTACCAAGAGACCGTAATCAACATCGATCGCGTATCGAGAGTTGTAATGGGTGGACGACGTTTTCGCTTTAAGGCTTTAGTAGTTGTCGGTGACGGCAAAAATAAGGTTGGTGTTGGTGTTAGCAAAGGTCAGGACGTACAGTCGGCCGTGGCAAAAGCAACAGACAAGGCAAAGAAAAGCCTTATTACCATTCCAGTTATTAAAGGTACTATTCCTCACGAAGCAGAAGTCAAGCTATCTGGAGCCCGCGTGCTTATTATGCCGGCTGCTCCTGGTACTGGCGTTATTGCTGGTGGTGTTGTTCGTCAGGTAATTGGCGTGACTGGCATCAATAACCTTTTGTCAAAATCACTGGGTAGCACCAACAAGGTCAACATTGCATATGCGACCGTTAAAGCCTTGCAGTCGCTAGTACCCCGCGAGCAGTGGGTTAAGCCCGAAGGTAAAAAAGGAAAAGGAGCAGTCGGAGTAACAGATTCAGCCCGTGCCCCGCACGATGAGAAGGAGACTAAGTAATGACTAAGTATCACGAATTAGAAGTTAGCGCCAACAGAACTAAAAAGCGAGTTGGTCGTGGGATCTCTGCTGGCCAGGGTAAAACTGCTGGACGCGGTACAAAAGGTCAAGGCTCTCGTACCGGTAAAAAACTAAGAGTTACTTTTATGGGTGGACAGCGTTCACTTGTGCAAGCAATTCCAAAAGCGC
>JBBTRW010000016.1:0-1618 GCA_038064995.1 Patescibacteria group bacterium
CCGTGTCCGGCTGTGTTGACTCGGTTGTACTGCTAGATTTGCTAAGCAAGCAGCCAGATCTAAAATTAATTGTTGCACATTTTGACCATGGCATTCGTTCTGACTCTGCCAAAGATGCGAAACATGTTGAAAAACTTGCCAATCAATACAACCTGCAATTTGAATTAGGTGTTGCAGAGCTGGGTCAGGTTGCCAGTGAAGAACAGGCTAGAGATGCCAGGTATCAGTTCCTGAATAAAATAAAATCCCAATACAATGCACTGCAAATTGTTACGGCTCATCACAGTGATGATGTGGTCGAGACGATTATCATTAATCTAATTCGCGGAACTGGCTGGCGGGGACTTAGCTCGCTACGCAGCACCGAACATCTGGCTCGGCCTTTACTAGATTTTACAAAAAAAGACATCCTTGAATATGCCAAGGACAATAACTTGCAGTGGGTAGAGGACAGTACAAACAAGGATCTAAAATATCTGCGAAATGAAATTAGACATAAAATAGCAACCAAAATGAGCGCCAAGCAGCGCCAGCATTTTTTAGATTTATATCAATCTCAGCTGCGCTTAACAGATGAAATTGACTCTCACACAATCCGCCTTAGCAGTGACAAGCGCCACGATTTTATTATGTGGCCAGAAGTCGTAGCATTAGAAGTTCTGCGTTCGCAGCTGCAGCTAACTCGCCCACAAGCTCGTCGCGCACTGACAGCAATAAAGATCGCCAAGCACGGGTCTGAACTAGAAATAAGCGGTGATAAAAGCTTAAAGTTCACTCACAAAAACGTCTTAGTCATGGTAAAATAATACTAGTAGAAAACTTGCAGAAAGGATCAAGACAACTTCGTATATGGCAAAAAAACAAGACAAGCAGAAATGGGGCACAATAATACGAAATACGTTATTTTGGGCGATTTTGGTGTTATTTGTATTGTCACTAGTTGGACTAGCCGCCCCACGCGACAACCTGAAAACAGCTGCATTTTCAGATGTAATTACACGTGCAAACAAAGGTGAAATTAAAAAGCTCGAGATCGCTGGTAACGACATCAAGGTAACACCTGACGGAAAAGACAAGCCGACTGAAAAATCATACAAAGAAAGCGGCAGTTCAATTTACGAACAAGGCCTGTCGCACAAGGCTGACGTAGTTGTTCAGGTAAAAGAGCCTAGCAACACTAGCTCGACAATTTGGAATATCGCCTCCCTATTCTTGCCCATCTTGTTAATCGGTGGTTTGTTCTGGTTCATGTTTCGCCAGGCCCAAGGTCAAAGCAATCAAGCACTAGGTTTTGGGCGTAGCAAAGCCAAGCTATATGGCAGCGACAAAGAAAAGGTAAAATTTGACGATGTTGCTGGTAACGGCGAAGCAAAGGAAGATTTGTACGAAGTTGTTGATTTTCTAAAGCATCCTAAAAAATATGTGTCAGTTGGGGCGAAAATTCCAAAGGGCGTACTGTTGGTTGGTCCTCCGGGAACAGGTAAAACTATGCTGGCTCGTGCCGTTGCTGGCGAGGCGAGTGTGCCGTACTTTAGTATATCTGGGTCAGAGTTTGTCGAGATGTTTGTCGGTGTTGGCGCGTCACGTGTTCGTGATTTGTTTGCAAAGGCAAAAAAGA
>JBBTRW010000017.1:0-12180 GCA_038064995.1 Patescibacteria group bacterium
AAATAAGAGCTATTAATTTCTAGACTGCTAGGTGCGATTAGGTCTCGCAAGGTGCGAACGCCCTTTAGGAATTCTTGTTCTATTTCAGCCTGTTCGCGTGCGCGCTGTTGAGCTGCAATATCAATTGCGTCTTGCTTTTTGCCGCCAAAAATACCCATCAGCCTTGTTCCTCCGACAGGTTCGGTCGCGAGGCCTCGCCCTGGCCTTTTTGCACATAGGTGTTTGTAATATTACTAAAGTCACCCAGTGGCTGGCGAACAGCGGTGTCGGGATTGTAAAAGTTGTAATACAATTCCCCCAGCTCTTTGGTGTTTAATTGTACAGAGCGTACGCCCATCTGAAAAAGCCCACTTAGTACGGTATTAATTCGATTTTGCAGCTCATCCTTGCCCTTTTCATAGGCTTCTTGGTTGATTTTTATATGGGTCTGTTGTTGTGGTTTGAACAAATTGGTGAACAGATTTTTACTAGACGCCACAGCGCTATCAAGGTCGCCTGATGGATAATACGGGACTACCATAAAGAAACTTTTGTCCATAATGTTAGCCTCTTGGGCCAGTTGGTCGATAAAATCTATGTAATTATCCATTAACACACCTAACAGCATATTGTCTTGGCCTCGACGCATTTTATCCAGACGATCTAGGTATGGGGCGATATCAACGCGCTGCGAGCGAACCAATATTTGAACAGGGAATGTCAGTGAATTCAAAAAGCTTTGGTAGGCATATTCAATTCCTTCACGCTCGCGTGAGCTCATTAGGTCAAAGTTAATCGATTTACAGGTAATAACAGCACGAAAACTGCCGTCTCCCATGATGGCCATATTGTCACGAAGTTCAGAGATTAGCAGTGCATTCTGTGCGCTGTTTGGGTTGCGCTTTGCCTGCCCTGCAGGGTTTTGCTGCGCATTTTTTGAACCAGTTGCCTGAGGAGCTCCGGGCTGAGCTGGAGCAGGTTGCTGTTGGTTATTTTTTTGTGGTTGCATTTATTCCTTTTTCCTCATGATAATTTGGTGGAGGAATAGGTTTAATGCAACTTTATCTCCACCTCTTCGGTTTGTTGGTCGGAAAGTCTACTAGCTTGCTTTGCTATTGTGCTGACCTTTAAACCTTCGCTGTTATCTACGAGGTTTATTATATCAGCAGATGGGGTGTTATCGCTAGTGCTTTTACTGGTTTGATCGTCATTTGTGTTATCTGTTGTGGTGTCATTTGCTCCATCATTGCTAGCCTGAGAGCCAATAGGCTGCAGCACCGATTGGTGCATAGAGCTTGGGTATGGGTCATATTTTAACCCTTTCAGTATTTCCTCTTCGCTTTTAAATGTTTCTTCAGGTTTTTTTGGTGCGGTTTTTACTGGTGTTGGCTTCGAGCTAGTGGCAGCTTTTTGCATTCGCTCTTTCGCTTCTTTTTGGCTAACGGCTTTTTGCTGGTCAATTAATTTATCAAATGATGTCTTCTCTAGTATATCTGTTGCATTGTCGGCTTCGGCAACCACTCCCTCGACCAGGCTTGTATTGCCCGTGCTATCAATCGTGGGATTAAAAACTCCGCGAGCCGCCCAACCTCGAGTATCCATAATTTGCGACAAGTGTTCTAGCTTGTCCAGGGCTTCGTCTTGGGTTAGGTTCTTTGTTCTTTGTACTTCAATCATTTTTGGGGCAGTTATCTCTACGGTCGACAGAACTCCGTCGGGCATCCACATTCTTTTCTTTGGCCTCAGATGATACTGCAAAATAGCAGCCAGGTAAGTTTCGGTTGGCTGGTCTTTTCGCAGCGGCAACGCAATGGCTGCAAAAAACAAAATAAAAGGCATCGGAATCAAAATCAGCCCAATAAATATTTGGCTCAGAATATAGGCAACAAAACAGGCAAAGGCCACTATTATTAGGTATATAAACTGACGAAAGCCAAACGGCCCGATCAGCTTGTCTTCGGCTTCGACATCTTGGGGTACTTTGTATACAGCCATGCTTATGTTTATACTAGCATTTCTCATGCAAAAGAAAAAACGGGGGTATGTCTCGGAGCCAAAGCTCACGAGACATACCACACCGTTAGCTGGTAAGCCAGCCCCAGATTACATCGCCACGCCTTCTAATTAGCACAGCAATGCCCCAAGCACTCAGCGGTATCAGGACCGCCATGGTTCTGAAGAAGTTGTCGAAAAGGAGGTAGGACCAGACGTCCTCCCACCAGGTAAACCAACTCATCAGCCATGCGAGAACAGCAGCGCCAAGCGCTATTGAACCGGCGATCCAGCTGGTTGCCCAGTTTCGCAATGCATAGCGGGTGGCAAGAAAGCCAATTACCGCTAGCGCGATGGGTGTGACAAGGTTTATAAAAACCCAATCTACCATCATCTATCCCTTCTAATTGAAACGTACAATAACCGAAGCTTACGTGTATTATTATACACCAAAGTATTGACTATGTCAACATATGACTAGTGTGGTACCCAAAGACCGCCGGGGGTCTGGTCAAAACCTGGTGGAGGGGGTTGATTTGGAGGATTTCCACCACCCTGTCCATTCGACACTCCGGCAATTCTTTCGAATATTTCCCTGGTGTCGCCATTTAGGTTCTTTTGCGAGTCAGAAGTAAGTACAGAATTTGCCATTGCCGGTGTAATTTGACCATTTTTCTCGGCTGCTTTCAGGGCATCTGGCCTTTGGGTTGATAATTCTTCTACCTTTAATCCAGAGTATGCACTTTGAGCTGCAGTTGCCAAATTCCCACCCTCCTTATCTGTAGCCCAGGTAGTCAATGATGCATCCTTGCTCTTTATATCACCGTAATTATCACCAATAGCTTTTCGTAGGGTGTTTTTTTCTTCAGAACTAAAGGTACCTTCATTTTGTGTTATGAATTCATGCAAATTACCAACACCAGGTGCATTCGAAGAAAGCTCGGCAAATGCTGCTCTTACTCCCGCCTGATCGCCCTTGGTATGAGCATCCTTTAGATGCGTCAAGGCGGTTCCGTTGCTATCTATCGCATAAGCCTTATCCCTACGTATAGTGGACCTAGCTGCTTCAATCTCTTGCTTCTCAATTGCTTCAAAAGCATTTTGCGCCTGACCCCCCATTATGTTTTCGGCAGTACGTGATGTTTGTGTCGGAATAAAACCTCGTATCGCACGCCCCCTTAGAGAAGTGCCAGCTCTATTCGCACTTCGCAGGGCTTTGTTCTTGCCGTAGGCCTGTTCTCGTACGGCTTTTCTTTGTTCCATGCTTTCAAATCCCTCACGTATACCAGGTGTCTTTTTAAATCCTTTTCCAGCCATTTTTCCAGCTCCTTTCGCTCCGCCTATACCTTTTATACCTGCTTTGTCTGCATAGCCACCTATCTTGCCCATTATATTACTAGAGCCCTTTATCATGGCGGGTAGGGCTATTAGTGGTATACACAAAACTATCAATTGAATAATTTGTGTCAATATCTCGTTTATATTGCTACCATCTTCTCCGGGTCCGACATCTATGCCCTGCCCATCACCACCCAGGAACTTTGCAAAGAACAGCGAGGCGCCAAACATAGCCATAACCGCAGGATACAGCACCAGTAACTGAACCAGCAGATCTAACCATTTTTTAAAATATTTTTCAGTGTTAGGCAACAACCATGCAACGAACGCCAGAGGTGCGGCGAGTACAAGACACAACAGTATTATCTGCCTGGCTACAAGCGCCACGAAAACGACAATAATTGATAAAACTACTGGCGTAAGAATCAAGAAAAGTAAACCTATCAATAATGCACCACCCAGGGCGCCACCTAAAATTCCACCCCCATCTTTGCCACCTGTAGCATCAACCATAGCATCGCTAATACCCTTGTCTCCGATGAAAAGTCCCATAATAGACGCACCGACAATATTGCTAACATCTATCGCTAGCGCACATATATAAAATGATATATTCATTAATATAGCAGCAATAACTAGTCGCGGTAACATTTTTTTTACGCCATAGCTGCTAAGACCCGCCCCCGTTGATTGAGAGAAAACGATAACCATGAAAGAGACGACTAACATGATATTAGCTATGCTCAGAAAAGCCCTCCACCCTTGCTCGATTTTGGCGGAATCTCCAGTTTGCGCCAAGAATCTGACTTCCATAAGTCCTTCTATTAGTTGCGCACAAATTCGTAGCGCATCAGTTAGATAATCGATCATCGGACAGAACAGCCAGCCCATTGGTCCGCCTTGGCAGTTGACACCTACTTCTCCTTCGGCACCAGCTCCGCCCGCTGCGGTTGCTGGGGCTTCAGATGGTTTTGTGAGTCCCGCTGCTTCGGCTGCTGTATCCCAGGTATTTTTTTGAGCTTCGGTCAGCTTTTGGAAAACAGATACCCTTGCACTACGCTCAACAAGGTTGTTCATAATCTTGTTTTTGATGAGGTTGTTTGCCTCTCTTTTGCCTAATTTGTACGGATCATTACCCCTAAACTCGCCCTCTTTCCAATCTTCGTTGTTGGTGAGCTGTGCATGGATCTTCCATTTGATTTTTCTATGAGCATCAAGGTCGAACGGCTCGTTGACATTTGGTATATGTAGTGTTTTTGTTCCTCCGTCCCATGCACCAGCAGTAGCTCTAAATAAATCTTTACCTAGAAAGTCACTACCGCTACCGGGGCTTATGCCTATACTCATATCGAACGTGGCGTATATTTTATCTGTTGGAGCACTGGTCGCACACGATGATCTAGATACGTCTTTAGGAAGCGTGCAGTAGATTTGGCTGGAGTATATTAAGTCATCTTGAGAGTTGGACTTAGCTCGGTCGAAGTTGAACTGCATCGTGCCCAAGATCCCACCTTTTACTAATATATATGTGGTTTCAAGACCGCCGTTTCCATCACCTATCCCAGTGCTTGTTATCTCTTGTTTGATTTTCTTTTGTGCTTCTTCGTCTTCGGGATAGACGAGTGTATAGCTTCTTCCGTCTAACGCACCGGCGGCTTGCGGCAATGCAACAATATTTACGAAAAATACCGATAAAAATAAGAAAAGTATAAAAAAGCTAAAACGTCTCATATCTTAGATTAGTATACTCTAAAGCTATACATAAGCTCAATGTATTTGCACAAATATTCAACAAAGGGCATAATCTATAACGATATGTCCCTAAAAGCCTTAAAAGAGCCAAAAATATTATTTAGCGTAATCGCTTCATATTTGTTAGTGGCTGCAGCTTTGGCTATTTTTTATGGGTCGTCAGCATTTGCCGATGCCGTTACTGACAAGGCGACAGAGTATTGCAGTGCTCAATACCACCCTCCAATTGCAAGCAAAGTAAAGAATAGCTGTATTGCTGGCTACAAGCGTGGATACACGAAACCGAAAGACTCAAGTGGCTATTGCTTTCGCTATGCAAAAGCTCGCTTGTCCGGCAAGAGCTCTGAAGAAGTAAAAGCCCATGATATTTACAAGGCCTGCGCCAACGGTAAAGTAAAGGGAAAGACCCAAAAAAAGGATGACGACAAGGCGAAAGACTCCCCAGCTAGCACTGCTGGCAAAAATGATTGTGCGGGTGTCGGTACATACTTTGACCTTGGTTGTTCGGGCAAAGATACAAAAAAAGGTGGATCTGACAATCCGATTATTGCTTTGCTGTTGACTGTGTTGTCTTGGATTACGGGGCTTGTGGCACTTGCTACCGTTGGCGGTATTGTATATGGCGGTATACTGTATACCAGCGCTCAAGATAATACCGGTCAAACACAAAAAGGCATTACTTATATCGTTAATAGTGCTATAGGTTTAATATTATGGATATCGGCATATGCGTTGATTAATTTCATCGTGCCCGGAGGGCTATTTGCGCCATGAAGAAATTTATAATAAAGCTACATATTACCTTAATTTTTGCAGCAGGGTTGTTGGGCTTTGTTCCTAGTATTACACAAACTGCTATGGCAGGCGCGTGCCTGGGCGAAGTTACCATTTTGACTATTTCACCCTGGTACCATGGTTTGTGTGAATCTGGCACTAACGATGTGCAATTCGATGCCAAAAACCCTGCAGCAACCTTGGGTAAAATTGGTATTAATCTTTTAAGTATTGCGCTGCAGGTCACTGGCTATATATCAGTAGGCTTTGTTATATGGGGGGGCTTCAAATATATACTAGCCGCTGGAGACTCCGGAAAATTAGCCAGCGCAAAATCTATTATTCAAAATGCTCTAATAGGTTTGCTAATAGCATTATCTGCTGTTGCAATATTGAATGTCATACAATCAATCGTTTGACAAGCATATGTGTTTGAATGTACTATTACATTAAGTAATCACCCTAAAACACATATGAGCTATCAGAGATTAAATATTCATAAAAAAACAATAACTTTTACTTTCTTATTTGTGTCTGTCAGCCTATTAGCCTTGAGTATGAGCACTATTGCATACGCATATCCTTCGACGTCTGCTCTCAATGGAGGGCACCCGAGCATGAGTCAATACTGTAAGAGATTCCAACAAATAAAAAATCAAAGATTATGCAGGACATCATGGGAATACGGCTATAATAAGAATATTGGGCCAACCTACGGCACCTCGAGTGCTGCTGCGAACACTCGGTGTGATCTAACTCATGGAGGAAGATATAATCCACTAAATCAACCACAACAGCTGAAAGCTTGCAAAGTTGGTTATTTGCAGAAAGGAACTGAAAATAGTGGTTCTGGTGATAATGGCTCTGGTGGTTCGGACGGTAGCTCTGGTGGGGGTGGATCGTCTGATAGTTCAAGCGGAGGGGGTGGTAGCAGCACTTCTGCTGCTGACACTGGTTCAGATTCTGTTGGAGAAGACGGTATTAATGTGTCTGGTGCCGATATAGTAGCCGGAGAGGTATCTCTTTCTGACGCAGAAAGAGCAAAGATAAGATTAGAGAAAAAAACTGGAGAAAATATATTGGTCGGTGTGTTGAATGTGGCCTACTCTATAGCAGCGGTTATTGCGGTTATCGTCATAGTGGCAGCTGGTATTATGTATGTAACATCAGACGGAGATTCAAACAAGATTAATACTGCAAAAAATGCGATCATCTACTCTTCGGTAGGTTTGGTTATTATCGGTTCGGCCTTTATAATTACAGGTATAATACAAAATATAGGGCAAGCTACTTAGGCAAAAATGATGAAATATATTTATAGAAAATGCAGCATAATTATCGCAAGCTTGTTGGTTATTTTTAGTATTACTATTTTGCCCAGTACGGCTTATGCTGCCCTGCCGCAATGTTCCACTGCTCCAGAGGCAGTTATTTGCCAGACAGATCAATCTCTTTTCGGTGGTGTATTAAAGGATGTGATAAATATCATGCTTTATCTAGCGGGCGCGATTGCAGTTGTTATGATAGTAGTCGGCGGTATTCGCTATATAACCAGTGATGGCGATCCTGGTGCAGCAAGCAAGGCGAAAAACACAATTATATATGCTTTGGTTGGGCTGGTGATTGCGGTTATGAGCTATTCAATTGTTAACTTTGTAATAGGGAGAGTATAAAAATGATATTTAAAAAAATAGTTAGTTATAGCCTGATAGTAATGAGTATGTTGGGCTTGGTTGGTCTTGGTGCAGTGTCGGTTAGCGCTGATGCAATTGCAACTACTAGAGGCGAGGTAACAAGAGGTGTCACTGATGTCGGGGGTGGTGACACGGGTAATTCTAGCAGTGATTTAACAAAGACAATTAAAAACGTTATTAACATCCTACTATTTCTTATAGGTATGGTTGCAGTTATATTTATTGTGATTGCCGGGCTGAGATTTGTTACCAGTAATGGTGATGCTAATACCGTGTCTTCGGCTAAAAATACTATTATCTATGCAGTTATAGGTATCGTGGTTGCTGTTATGGCCTATGCTATTGTGAACTTTATACTATTTAACATTGCTTAATATGATACGCAAAATACTTTTAATGGGATTTTTTATAACCTTACTGGCAAGTCCGGCTGTGGTCAGTACAAATAGCTATGCCCTGGATGGTGGTGCAGAGGCTAAGTTTAAAGAGGGTTTGGATAAAGCCGGGGCTAATACCACCCAAGATTGTAAAGATGCTGGGGGTGAAATTAAATCTGGAAAATGTGTTGATTCCGACGGTAAGACAATTGAGCCAGTTGCATTTAGCCTAAAGAATGTCATCAACATTTTACTATTTATCTCTGGTATTATCGCCGTTGTTTATGTAGTTATTGGTGGATTCCGCTACGTTACCAGTAACGGTGATTCCGGTTCGATATCAAAGGCTAAAAATACCATTATGTATGCGTTAATAGGCTTGGTCATAGCAATTATGGCCTATGCTATAGTAAACTTTGTTTTAGGAAAGCTGAAGCTGTAAAAAAAAAGGAAAAATATGCAAAGAATAAAAATACTAATAATTTCCAGTTTGATCGTGCTTGGAATGACAATAATCCCACTGTCTAGCTCTGCGTCTGCACTAGTAAATATAAACGATGCTAAAAAAGAAACAGCTAGTGGTGCGTGTACACAAAAAGGGGGCGCTACAGAAGCAGATGATACAAATGGCAAAACATGTACCAAAGAAGGGTCTGATATAATGGGTATTTTTCGTACTGTTGCCAATGTCTTACTATTTTTGGTTGGTGCTGTTGCGGTAGTTATATTAATAGTCGGAGGATTTCGTTATGTCACCAGTAACGGTGATGCCAACTCTGTAACAGCTGCAAAGAACACTATTATGTATGCAATTATCGGTATTGTGGTCGCTTTCTTGGCCTATGCGGCAGTAAGTTTTGTAACACAGCAGCTTACAAAAGGCTCAGCCTAGTTAAACACTTCACAAAAAGCTAATGTTTTGGTATAACTAGAGCATACGCTTATAAATATAAGGAGAACGAAGAAAATGAAAAAACTAAACATAAAAGCTAGGCTGCAGCAAGTATTAGTAGCAAATTTTGCTATCGTGATGCTGGCAGTCGCAGGTCTAGTCGGTATTTCACCCACTGCCTCTGCTGCACTAACTACAGGCAGCTCTTGTACAACCGGTCAAGTAACCCTAGAAAATGGTACAAAGTGTGCGCAGCCAACTGGTGTGGCTGATAATTTGACTGGTCAGGGCGGTATTTTTGCAACAGTTGCTAATATCCTATTGTTTCTAGTTGGAGCCGTAGCGGTTATTATGCTGATAATCGGAGGCCTACGCTACGTTACATCTAACGGTGATCAAAATGCAGTTACTGGTGCCAAAAACACTATTATGTATGCAATTATTGGTATTGTGGTCGCATTCTTGGCCTATGCTGGTGTTCAGTTTGTTACAACCCAGCTAACAGCTGGCAGTGCATCGTAATAAATGTACCAGGCTACGATAAAACCTCCGGTGCTGCCGGAGGTTTTATATTTGGTGAAACAAATGTTTAGTTAATTTGAATCTTGCGAGCTTGCTCTGCTTTTAGCTTGGTAAAGGCAATTGTTAGAACACCGTCTTTTAGCACAGCTTCTACTTCATCTTCCTTTACCGCCACAGGTAGTGCCAATGTTCGGCTGAATTCACCCCAGTAACATTCCTGAATATGCCACTGAGTAGCAGCAGAATCGTCACCACTAGAGAGGGTGCCGCTGATGGTTAGTATGCCATCGCTAATACTTACATCTAGATCTTGTTTACTGACTCCGGCTGTACGAGCCTTTACTACCAGTCGCTCTTGGCTCTCATATACATCAACAGCTAGTTGACCCGGTACACCTGCGTCTGATTCTTCCCAAGATTCTTCGACTACTGTAGCCGTACCTTCTGTAGCTTGGTCGTCATCGTCATTTAAAAATGCCGCCGCTAATTCGTCTTCGATTAGCAACGCGTCGTCAGTACTACTATTTTTCTTTGCCATTTAGGTCTCCTCCACTTATTGTCGTTTTATAAACTCGCTTGACAATTTATGTCCTAGGAATGATTATAACTAATAGATAACTAAAAATCCAGCTGAAAAAGTAAAAATTACAATGTTCGACAAAATAGTAGAAATTGTGGCTCCTCACCACTGTTATTCTTGCCAAAAAACAGGTGTCATTTTGTGTGATAGTTGTATATATAACATCGCAGATAGTGCTGAAATTGCATGTATTACTTGCCGTGCACCATGCTTGACTGGCATATGCTCCGGCTGCAGCATGCCGTTCGCTAGGGCGTGGGTTGTAGGCGCCAGGGAAAATGAGCTTGCGAGGGTAATCGGCGATTTTAAATGGTTTCGAAAGTATGATGCTCATACTGCGCTAGCAAATTTATTACATATGACATTACCTATCTTGCCAAGTAACACTGTCGTCGTACCCATACCAACCATTTCACGTCATAAACGTATACGTGGCTATGATCACGCGGACTTGATAGCTAAAAAACTGGCAAAAAAGCGAAAGATTAAAAAGAAAAATTTACTTGGGCGAAAGAATCATTCGGTTCAACATACAGCGAATAGATCCAAGCGTCATCAACAGGCTCAGCAAGCCTTCTATTGCAACGTTAATTTAGACCCGACAGTCCCCTATTTAATCATTGATGATATTGTTACGACTGGCGCTACAATCAAAGCAGCGACCCGGGTTCTCAAAGGGGCTGGTGCCAAAGAGGTGTGGGTCGCTGCTATTGCTAGGCAACCACTGAACTAGTCAGTGATATCTTGTTTATTTTTTGATGTCGTAAGCTAGAGCTATAAGCATTGGTCCTGTGATCAATGCGTATAGACCAAGTATCCATACAAATGCAACACCTGCTGATACTGGTTGCATTAGTAGCGCAACTCCAACAATCACAGACAATACGCCTGTAATAACAAGGATAGTCTTACTTGTTGCTGCATCTTCCTCGAAAATAGCTGAAAATACATCAACTATACCGCGTGCAATGAGGACAAGTCCTACAACTAGCACAAACGCAGCAAATGCGATGCCAGCGTGACGTATCAAGTACACACCTACACCAATCTCAGCAACACTTATTAAAATTGATAATACACGAGAAAGGAAAGAGATTTTTCCATTACCGATGTTAATTAGTCCCACCACGAGTCCCACCACACCACTAGCTAGTAAGAATGCACTTACTAGATACACTAACGTAACTAGTGTTAGGGCTGGCCAGAACACAGCCGCCAGTCCAAATAGAATCGCTACGATTCCACGTAGGGCCAGCACTCCCCACAGATCCTTTGATATTTGACTCATCTTGATACCTCCTATTATTTTGTATCAATTATAGATATACGCCTTTTTAGGGTAGCTGTCAATTGGTAGTAGTACGATAATGGTGTTTTGTCAAAAGAAAACGTTTTTTAGTCGGATAATCTAAACTTGTGGGAAATTCTAGTATTTTCAGCTGTTACAAACATTTCTTTTTCGGACTCCGCTTTCTTTTTGGCCCGATTAGCCTTGTCTTTTGCCTGTTTTCTAGCTGTTGTCATGATTTCTTTTGATTCTTTATTTGCGGCATCAGTGATTTCTGTGGCTATTCTTTCACTATCAGTCGTAACATTAGCACATTCCATGGCTAGTTCGTTGATATCCCCTGCAACCTTGCCTATTGTAGCCTTGCAACAGTCTGCCCCAAGCGAGCAAACAACTTCAATTTTTACTCTAGGTGCGTAAGTTACGGTAGTAACTTCTTCTGTATCCATATGTCCCGGGTACATGGAGAACTTTTCTTTTTTAGTTTTTGTTTTTTTCTTAGTATCTTTTTTTAGATTAATACCAAGCTCACATTGTTCATTCTCGCACTCATCGCGAGCACTGGCGGCAAGCATATCGAGCACGTGCCTTAAAGATAGTCCCAAAGTGCCCGTAATTACCTCTTCTTTAGGGGTAGATTTGCTTTCATCTGGTTTTTGGGAGGTTTCTTCTCCTAAAAATATAACTTCTTTTTTGCTCATACAACAATTATATATTTAGGTATGTTTAGTCGCAAGCATAAACAAATTGATACGCCGGGTAAGATATCGCTTCAGTATGAAAAAGTAGCTCCAAAGGACTACTCCAATGTGTCTTTACTCACTCTCCACAATGCATCGAACATAACTTGCATAGTGGAGGTTAAGTCGGATGACTGAATTAATAGTGACTCAGAATTTTTCAGTGAAGATACATAGGCTACTTTGTCGTCAAAAATAATAATAACAGTATTAAATTTTCCTTGGAATTTGGATGGTAAATAGCGAGGATTA
>JBBTRW010000018.1:0-4603 GCA_038064995.1 Patescibacteria group bacterium
GAGAGTGCGTTGCTCATAGGTCGGGTATCATGGTTACCAACCCAAATACTCATCGCGACCTTTGGGCTGACGCTATTCATCCACAAGTCTTTTGACTTTGCACCAATATTGGAGGTACCGGTCTTGGTAAGGGTTTTAACGCCAGGCACATTCAGGCCGCTAGCGCCAAAGCCAAAGCTCGGCGCCCTAGCGCTATCGTCACTAAGAATATCCTGCAGCATAAAGGCGATCTGCGGATCGATAGCTTTTTTGCCTTCAGTGTCTTTCCACTTTTTGACCACTTCTCCCTGAGCATTCTTAACTTCTAGTACGGTAGAGGTAGGCTTGTAAACACCACCCCGTGCCAATGTTGCAAATGTATTAGCGTGTTCTATTTGTTTTAGTCCACAACCACCAATAGCAGCAGCCAACCCCACTTGCTTGTCGACTCCGTCGGTACAATAGCTTTTGTCGCCCATGTCTTGAATAGTCTTCAGCGTTTCATCGCGGCCCGTTATATACATGGCTTTTACGGCCGGAATATTACGTGACTGAGCCAAAGCGGACCTGATGTTTATGCTACCTTTAAACCTGTGGTCAAAGTTTTCCAGCCTTGCACCATAAATTTGGTCAATAGGTTCATCGCTTAGGATAGATCCCGTTCCATAGTTCGGCTGTCCGCTAGGCTTTTGCTTAAACAGGGCAGAGTAAACAAACGGCTTGATAGATGATCCTGGCTGTATGAATGATGTTGCAGCGTTATCTTGCCCGTAGCCTGGGTGATTATAGCTACGGCTACCCTGCATAGCCATCACCTGTCCAGTTTTGTTGTCAATAATGGTCACAGCTCCATTATCAAAGTTAGCAGAACCCGGAAGGTACGATGCAAATAGCTCTTTCATTGCATTTTCAACCTTGCTCTGAACTCGATAGTCCAAAGTCGTCTTAACAGTTAAGCCACCCTTACCAACGGTTGCCTTGCCTAGTTCACTTTCCAGTTGTGATCGCACGTATTGAACAAAATGTGGAGCTCTGAGGTTACTATATTGGTCTGCTTCAGGCTTTAGCGATTCAAGCACAGATACTTTTTTAGCTCCAGACGCTTGGTCTTCTGTTATGTAACCTTGTTCTGCCATATTATCTAGAACTAGGTGCTGGCGTCGCAAAAGGGCTTTGTTTCCAGCAACGTTATATGGATCATATGTGCCAGGCTGCTGAGGTATCGATGCTAATAATGCAGATTCTGCCAAGGTTAATTCTTTTGCAGATTTCGCAAAGTAAGTTTGGGCGGCTGACTCTACGCCGTTACGCCTACCGCCGTATGGCGATTCGTTCAGGTACAGATTGATAATTTGATCTTTGTTGTACATACGCTCGACTTCGACAGCCAAAATAGCTTCCTTGAGCTTTCTCGGTATACCGGCTAGCCCACGCTGCTGAGCCTCATCGGCAAAGAATACTTGTTTGACCAGTTGTTGCGTCAACGTAGAGCCGCCCTGGGTGCTACCGCCAGAAAAGTTATTATATGTCGCCCTAGCAATTCCGCTAAAACTAACGCCTCCGTGTTTGTAAAAATCCTTATCCTCGATCGCGATTGTCGCTTGTTTCATATATTTAGAGATGTCTTTCGAAGGTACGACCAGGCGGTAATCACCTACTCCCTTGTCTTCCCACAACAATGTACCGTTACGGTCATAATATTTAGTAACGGTTGTCTGAACGCGCTTAGCTAGCTCGGACGGCCGTATTGCATCTAGCTCTTTTCGGTAATAAGCAAACACTGCACCGGTAGCTAAAACTCCAAACAATATAGCGACACCCAGGACTTTTAGTCCCATCAGCAATCCCTCTCGGCTCATCCAATACTTGGCGATTCTTTGAGGATGTATGCGGTGTAGCGTACGTGAAAATGGGTTTTTGGGCAGGCTAGCCAGATACTCGGCTTTTTTACGTGAACGTGCATCTCTTTTCGCACGGCGTTTAGCCGACAAGTTAGAGTAAACACTGATTTTTCTACCCGTATTACCCAGTCTAGATTGTCGTCTCCGAATCACTTCTTGTTTTCTCCCTCACTTTAAAATCTGCTAATCATTATAGCATTAACTATGTCTAAAAAGGTTAATTTTTTATGCTTATTTGACAATCATATTATTAAAGCACTATCATTATACTTATGAAGATAACAAGGTTAGGACACGCAGCAGTACTAGTAGAGGCAAGCAAGAATATATTAATAGATCCGTACATTACCGATAATCCAACGGCAGCAAGAAAAATTGATGAAATTCCTAAAATCGATTACATATTAATTACCCACGATCATTTCGATCACTTTGGTGATGTAATTGCTATAGCCAAGCGCGACCAAGCGACTTTGATTGGTATTCATGAAGTTAGCGTTAGGCCTGATGTAATAGAAGCAAAAATTACTGCAGTAGGTGCCAATATAGGTGGTACATATACTCAGGACGGAGTATCTTTTAGTTTGACGCCGGCAATACACAGTGCAGACAACGGTAGCCCGTGTGGTTTTGTAATCAACATAGACGGCAAGGTTCTGTACCAGTCTGGCGATACTGCAGTCTTTAGCGATATGAAGCTAATACCGAAGCTTTTTGGTGATATTAACGTAGCGTTATTGCCTATTGGCGGACACTACACAATGGACGAAAAGGGCGCTGCGTTAGCTGTAGAATATCTAAAGCCTGATATTACGATTCCTATCCATTATGACACTTGGCCTCCAATCGCTGCCGACACAGCGTTATTCACAAAACTGTGCGGAGACTATACCGATGTCAAAGTCTTGGACCCTGGCCAGTCCTATGAGCTATAGGAATCATAAATAAATATATGGATGCAGCCGATAACCCAATTGCCGACCAGCTGTATGTAGATATATTTCTACATTCACCGTTTGGCATCTATACTCTTGATCAAGAAGGTGTAATAACTTCGTTTAATCCCAAAATGGCAGAACTCTCGGGTGACAAGTCAGAGAATGCTGTCGGCCTTAATGCTACACATCTAGAAAGCTACAAGACCGTGGGCCTCGACAAGCTTTTTTTGCGGGGCATAGCTGGCGAGCCATTTGATACCGAGGTAGAATACGCGTCACACTTGGCAAATAAAAAAACCATCCGGCACTACCGCGGTATTCCTATCGAAGATCGTGGTATTGTCAGCCAAGCCAGGTTGTTACTAATTGTCGAAGATATTACCGAAAGAAAGCTGATAGAAAAAGAGCTAAAGAAGTTTGCTCAGTTTACGGCTGAAAACACCAATCCACTGCTTAGGGTGACTGCCGACGGTAGAATACTACTAATAAATAAAGTGGCCGAAGAAATCATTCAGCAATTACAGGGCGTTCAAAATCCCAACTTACCACAACCCCTGGTTGACCCTGTAAAAAGAAGCTTGATGGAAGGCAAGACGTACTCGGTTGATTTACCGTTCCAAGACAAGGTTATTATGTTTGAAATCGTGCCTGTTATGCAGGCCGACGCTGGCTATGCCAACGTATATGGTCGTGATGTTACCGAAGAACGCAACATGCAAAAAATAAAAGATCAGTTTTTGTCTATCACTTCGCACGAGCTACGCACCCCTATGACTGTTATACGTGGATACATAGAACTAATGCTACAGGGTCGAGTTGGTGATCTTAATGAAAAACAACGGGGTTTTCTGCAAAAAGTACTTGATAATACAAAAAGCTTGATTGAGTTCGTAAATGTAACACTCGATATTAACAAGCTAGAGAGTGGTGCTGTCAGTCTGAATCTTGAGCAAGTAGACTTAAGTGAGCATATAAGCAAATCTGTCGAAGGTATACGTAATTTGTTTGACGAAGGTAAGATTAATCTTGTGTATGAGCCGGTCAGTATAGTTGCTCCAATAGAGCCTCCACAATTCGAAAGAGTCATTACGAACTTACTTAGCAATGCATTAAAGTTTACCCCACCTGAGGGCATCGTAACGGTGCTTACGAAACAGCAAGAAGGTAATGCGATAATAGGAGTCAAAGACACCGGTGTAGGTATCAGCGAAGACGACCAAAAGCTTTTATTTCAAAAATATGCTCAGATTGATAATGCCTGGATATCAAAAATGCGCGGTACGGGGCTGGGTTTGGTGATCAGCAAAGATTTGATAGAAAAAATGAACGGTAAAATGTGGGTTGAAAGCGAGTTAGGTCAAGGCTCGACCTTTTATATTTCACTACCAATAGAGTAATTCTTTGGTATAGTAGATAGTAATTATGGATATAATCAATCAAAACAGAAAAGCACTAATAATCGACGACAACGAGGATATACGCATTATATTCTCGGCAGCATTCGAAGATGCTGGCTACAAAGTTTACACCAGCAAAGACGGACTGTGGGGGATAACCGACGTTATCGAGGTTAGCCCAACTGTCATCATACTAGATATTATGATGCCCGAAATGAGTGGCTACGACTTTTTAGAAAATCTTAAAAATAACACCTCGATCAGAGCGCCAGTCATAGTTGTCAGCAACCTATCCCAAGACAAAGACAAACAAGAGGCCTTAGACCACGGAGCTGATTTATGTCTGACCAAGTCAGATTATTCGGGCCAAGAGCTTGTCGAAACCGTC
>JBBTRW010000019.1:0-3938 GCA_038064995.1 Patescibacteria group bacterium
TCCAAGCGTCAGTACCTTCGCATGTAATATGTACATAGGATTCTCCTGGTACTAGCTCGATTACTTTTTTGAAATTCTCATCTTTTTGTAGAGGTGTCAGCCTTTTGCCGCAGTAAAAGTCTTTGTAGCCCTCGGTTGGTGTAAAAAATTCCGCACCTTTGTGAGAATCACCTATATAAAAACTACCTGGAGTTGGTTTAACTTTTTGGTATAGAGATCCTTTGTGATTAGTACCCAGCATACCACTCCAATATAATGCGGAGCATGCAAAGACAAGGAAAATTTTCGGGTGCCTGGTAATAAAGTTTCCAGAATTATTATTCTTATGTACAGCTGTTGGTACATCCTGCGCATCAGCCTCCCCAGGCTTTTCAATAGGAGCAAATTCACCATCTTTATCGATGTAATCTTGCCAGTCGTATACTTCAGCCATATCTGTTTATTAGCTAGTTGCTTTGTCTTCGGCGAGGCCGTAAGTTGCGCGGGCAACTCGTTTGAACTGTGGTTTACCTTGTAGGTTCAATAAAATCGTAGTTTCTTTAACCTGGCGTTTCTTTAGGACTTTGCGGACGATATCATCGCGGTGCAATGGTCCTTCTTTGCGCAAGATATCCGCAATAATGTCGGCAACTGTACCAGACGAGTATCCCCATTCGCTTAGAGCGTAGATACCACGGCCGATTAGCACGAAACGGCCATCTTTGATCAATTCGTTGTGAATTGCTTGCTGTGTAACGTGACGACGCTTAAAGTCACTGTTTTTAATAGCCTCGGCGACCTTGCTAAAGTGCATTGGCTTGCCATTTTCAGCTAGAATAGCGTAAATTTTGTCACGAATGTTCTTTGGGTTAACCAGAGGGTTTTTGACTAGTCCCCATTTGTCTTTCAGATTAGCAATGTGCTTGCTTGAGCGTGCCATGGCGCGGACATTTAGGGGGTGTTCAAAGCCATCTACTTGAGCGTGAAGTTCATCTATAGTTGTTGGCTGACCCTTTAGGTCTTTGATCGCCCTGTAAACAGTATCAATGTTTTCTTTGATCTTCTTGTTGTCGTGGTGTTCTTGAAGGCCAACTGATTGGAAATAGTCGTCATTTTCGTCTATGACAGCTAGGTTTGGCGCCAATGTAGATACAAATGCGACATGCGCGTGATCACGAGCATCAGCACTAGGCTTGATCTTCTCGCTTAGATCTTTGACGCGTGCGACTCCGCCCATCTCTGATAGGTGTTTGATAAATTCTTTTTCTAGTTTTGCAACATCAGCCTGACCTTCTTCGGCGGCAATTTTTAGACGTATCAAGATAGCTTTTTCTAGCTGACGTACACGTTCACGAGTAATGCCCAGCATCTCACCTATTTGCTCTAGGGTCTCTTTGCGGTCATGCAGGCCAAAACGACGGGCTATAATCTCGCGTTCACGTTCGCGGTCGATACTTTTCAAGACACTATCAACAGCCCCTTTAATGTCTGGGGATGCAATGTTCACCTCGGCTGTATCACTCATGTGTTATTCCTCTTTTAATCTTTTATTTAGAAATTCTATGTTCTTAGTACTATATTAGAACACATTTTGTATAAAGTCAAGGCTTTTTAGCATCGTATTATCTATTTCGCTACCCTTCTTCTACACACCTCACCCCTGTGTTAAGTAAATTATAGCACAAATTCGACTGTTCTGCTAAAGGTTTCTTAGTAATTTACGTACCCAGTTTTTCCTGTCCTGAGATATCTAGGATTTTTTCTTGATAACGCGGCGTCTGCCACCTTTTTTGACTGGGGCTTTGGCTAGCAACTCTTTGGCTTGCTCGTGGGTAATTGATTTTGGTTCTGTGTCTTTTGGAATCTTGGCGTTCTTGGTTCCGTCGGTAATATATGGTCCGAATCGTCCTTTGAGTACTTTTATACCATCACCAAAGTCAGCAATGTTTTTTTCAAGCTCGGTTTTTAGCTTTTCGCTATAATATTTCCGGGCTTCTACCTCGGTGATCTTGTGTGGGTCTAATGGCTTGATAGATACAAATAGCTTGTCGACTACTATATATGGCCCGAAACGACCGATGTTAGCCTTGATTTCTTTGCCGTCTTCAGTTGTGCCAACTATTCGTGGCAACTGGAAGGCTTCTAGGGCTTGTTCTAGGGTGACGGTGTCGATCTTGGCTCCGCTAGGCATAGGTGCAAAGTCGGGTTTGTTGTCGTCGTCCCCTGCCTCACCACGTTGCAGCATTGCGCCATAGCGGCCATAGCGTGCAATGATTGGTTTGCCAGATTTCGGGTCGTTACCGAGGCTGTGGCTTTGCGAGGCGTCTGCGCGCGAGATGTCGGCGCTAGATTCAACTAATTTATGGAATGGGCCATAAAAATTTTGCAATACTTCGACGCGCTTCTTTTTGCCGTCGGCGATTTCGTCCAGCTGGTCTTCGACATCTTTGGTAAAGTCATATTCCATTACTTCGCTAAAATGTTTGACCAAAAAGTCCGTAACGACGTTGCCTGTATCTGTTGGAACGAGCTTGTTGCTGTCTTTGCCATATTGGACGCTAGACGTTAGACGTTGGACGGTAGAATTTTTGAGTTCCAAGATAGTTATTTTTCGCTCAATACCTTCGACATCGCCACGCTCTACGTAGCCGCGACTCTGTACGGTAGTAATGGTAGACGCATAGGTACTCGGCCGGCCGATACCCATTTCCTCGAGTTTTTTGACCAGAGATGCCTCGGTATAACGAGCTGGGCCACGAGACAGGTTCTCGGTTGCTGTGGCTGATAGTAAATCTAGGTTATCGCCGGTGTTAATATCTGGCAGTAGTTTGTCTTCGCCTGATCGGCCATAAACTTTTAAAAAGCCATCAAATATGACGATCTCGCCCTTGGCTTCAAGATGTTGGTCAGATTCGCTGGCATTAATTGTCATAGTAGTTTTTTCCAGCTGGGCAGGTGCCATTTGGCTGGCTAGGGCTCGTCGCCAGATCAGATTGTATAGTTTCTTTTGTTGTTCATCAGCACCGGCGGATGATCTTGCGAAGTGAGTTGGTCGGATTGCTTCGTGAGCTTCCTGTGCACCAGATGATTTCGTTTTGAATGTACGCACTTGATGATAGTTTTCACCGTATTCACCTTTTATATATGTAGTCATGGCGCTCAGCGCGTCGCCACTGATGTTCAGGCTGTCGGTACGCATATATGTGATGTGCCCGGCTTCGTACAAGCGTTGGGCTAAGCTCATGGTGCTGCGTGGGCTGTAGCCTAGTTTACTGCTGGCTTCTTGCTGCAGGGTACTGGTCGTAAACGGTGCGCTTGGGTTGCGGGTGCCTGGTTTTTTAGTGATATCTGCCACTGTGAATTCACTTTTGGCGTAATCTTGCAGTACCTTTTCGGCCTCACTGGCTGATTTGAATTTCACAGGCGCTTCGCTGACCAGTTCGCTGCCGTCTTTTAATGTGAAGATGGCTTCTAGTTTGAAGGTAGATTCTGCCGTAAAGTTTTCTAGCTCACGCTCGCGCTCGACTATTAAACGTACCGCGACACTTTGCACGCGGCCAGCACTTAGCTTTGGTCCGACTTTGCGCCATAACACTGGTGATAGCTCGAATCCTACCAGATAGTCCAGTGCCTGGCGGGCTTGCTGGGCTTCGACTAGTTCTTGGTTGATATTACCAGGGTTGGCGACGGCTTTATCTAGGGCCTTTTTGGTAATTTCATTAAATACTATACGTTTTGTATTTTTCGGGTCTAGCTTTAGGGTTTCGGCTAGGTGCCAGGCAATTGCCTCACCCTCGCGGTCTTCATCGGATGCTAGCCAGACTGTCTCGGCAGATTTGACGTCTTTACGCAAATCGGCGACTACTTTCTTTTTTTCACTGCTGACTTCAAATTTTGGTTCAAAATTATTTTCAACGTCGATACTGCCATTTTTGCTTGGCAAGCCGCGAATATGGCCA
>JBBTRW010000020.1:0-11492 GCA_038064995.1 Patescibacteria group bacterium
TCGCCAATCCTCAACTAACTCCATGCGTGCGGCGTAATTTTCGGCTAACGTCCAGCTAGGGCCGAGTTCTAGTGCTTGGTCAAAGCGGGGGCTAGTGTCTTCACCCGACTCATCAGGGTTAATGATACCAATCAGGCCTGATTTGCGTGGATCTCGATCACGATAAAAAAACCTGTGAAAGTTATGAATATGCGGCAGCATCTCACGGACGAACTTGATATCACCATCAGCCGCGTAGATTTTGCCGACGGCTTCTGCCAACAGTGGTGGCTGTGTAATACTGCTAGTCTGGCGCTTACCCCAAGCGATTTTCAAATGATCCGGGACATCTGTATGCTGCCAATAAATTATGTGGGGTATCATACCGTTTTCAAATTGTTTTGATACCAACGCACGCAGCTCTTGTTTTGCCTGGGCAATATCAAAATGACTCATTGTGATCGCCATGAAACAGCTATCCCATAGCCATTGATACGGATACGTCTTGCTGCTAGGAATCGTGTAGCTATATTTACCAACAGTTCGTCTGTTTTGCTGGTATAAATGTTTAATTTTATGTTCTAACCCACCGTTTGTCATACTCATTCTATGATATGATAAAAAACTGAAATACACTAATAGTCCAAGAAAGAGTACGAAATGTTCAGACAGGAAAGTGCATGGGGCAATCAAGATCGCACAACTGATCGAAAGCCGTCTGTGGATGCGCTACTAAAGATAGAAGATTGGCAAGAACTTGAGGGCTTTAACGCCGTATTTGGGCAAAAGGTCGTGTACCAGACTCTTGTAGACCACTTTGGTGAAGATAGGGCAATAGCGATATTAAGTGAAATCATCCCCGTAGAAGTAGCAAGATTACAGGTCAACGCACTTACCACGGAAAAGCCATCTGATGTATAATAAGTACTAACGATGAGCAAACCAGTAATACTCACGGGCTTACGAGCAAACAACGACCTTACTCTAGGCAATTATTTTGGTGGATTATTGCCAATCATTGACATGGCAAAAAATAAGTCAGATCAGTACCAGATTAATCTGTTTGTACCTGATCTACACAGCTTCACCACTCCAATCGATCACGGCGATCTGCAAAAACAGATCTGGAATAATCTGCGACTATTTGTAGCTGCCGGTTTGCCGCTAGACAATGAAGACGTACATTTATATCGTCAAAGCTATGTACCAGCCCACAGCGAAATGACATGGATCCTCGACTGCTTCACTGGTATGGGCGAAATGGGACGAATGACAGAGTTCAAGGATAAATCTTCTAAAGTTGGTGAGGATAGAGTCTCAGTCGGCTTATACAACTATCCAGTTCTTATGGCATCAGATATTCTGCTATATGGTGCTAGCTACGTACCAGTTGGCGATGATCAATCTCAACATCTAGAATTTACACGTGACATTGCACAGCGTATGAATAGTAAATTTGGTGAGTTGTTTACGGTACCAAAAGCCGTCAGCGAGCAGCACGAGTTCTTTGGCAAAGACCAAGGCCTACGTATCAAAGACCTCGCTGATCCGACTAAAAAGATGAGTAAGAGCGATGAATCTGGCAAAGGTGTAATATTCCTCAGCGAAGATCCAGAATTTGCAGCCGGAAAAATCATGCGTGCTACAACTGATGATTTGGCTAATATTAAATACGACCCGCAGAATCAACCAGGTATCAGTAACTTGATCGAAATCCTAGCGCTCACTACTGGCAAGACCAAAAACGAAGTTGTAAATGAATGGCAAGGTAAAACTAGCTATGGTGACTTCAAACAGTCCGTTGCAGATGCTGTACGAGCCTTTTTAACAGACTTTCAAGCTAAATTAGCACAAGTTAGCGACGAAGCCATATCAGCCAAGCTACAGACCAGTGAAACTGTTGCAAATCAAATTGCTAACGAAACCTTATTACGTGCCCAAAAAGCTATTGGACTGAGGTAATATGCGGCTAGATGCGTACTTGGCTCAGTACTTTCCCGAGCATTCTCGTTCTGCCTGGCAAAAGTATATTTTGGCCGGCAAAGTAAAAGTCAACGACACGGTGATAACCAGCAATGATTATACGCTGGGCGAAGACGACATTGTAACTGTTGACGCTGGTTCTAATAAAAAGCTAGATGACATTCAGCTGCCTGTAATTTATGAGGACGATAATGTGATTGTTATCAATAAACCCGTAGGTATACTAAGTCATGCCAAAGGAGGGATACTGAGTGAACAAACTGTAGCTGATTTTTTCAAGCACACCACTAGCTTTGGCATAGAAACTAATCGTCCAGGCATAGTTCACCGGCTAGACCGTGCAACCAGTGGCGTAATGATTGGTGCAAAAAATCACGAAACCGCATCGTTGTTACAGCGACAATTTAGCGAACGTAAAACCAAAAAGACATACATAGCAATAGCCCAGGGTATACCGCAGCCCGCAAAAGCCAGGTTAGAGCTACCGATAGAGCGTAATCCGCGTCACCCTAGCCAATTTCGCGTTTGTACAAATGGCAAATCAGCTACGACTACCTATGAAGTAATAAAATCAAACAACGACATGTCTTTGGTCAAACTAACCCCGGAAACCGGTCGTACACATCAATTACGTGTACACATGCAGTACATCAAGCATCCAATTGTTGGCGATATGGTATATGGCAAGCCAGCCGAGCGAATGTTCCTGCATGCTTTTAGCCTAGAAATAACCATACCAGACGGCCAGCGAAAGGTCTTTGAGGCACCGCTGCCACCAGAGTTCATGCAAAAGATAGGCGGGTGATATGAAAGATATTTTATTACAGAAGTCTACGCGCAGTCAGTTGCAGTCAATTATTGACCTGTCGCCCCAGTCGATATTGCTATATGGACGTCAAGGTGCGGGCTTGTATACGGCCGCAAAATCGCTAGCTAGGCAAATAACTAGCAAAAGCAGCGTCATTACAATTACACCAGACGAAAAGGGTTCGATAAAAATCAAAACTATTCGTGATTTATACGGACAAACCCGCACCAAGCGAGGCGAGAAACTGGTTATTATCTTGGACGATGCTGACACAATGTTGCAGCCAGCCCAAAACGCATTACTAAAGCTGTTAGAAGAGCCGCCAGAGCATGTTGTCTTTATATTAACCGCGCATACACCCCAAATATTGCTACCAACTATATTGTCACGCGTGCAAAAGATAGAGATATTGCCTCTTAGCAGTAAGCAAACCGCTCAGTTGCTGGATAAACTAGAGATAAAAGGCCAAAAAAAACTCGCCCAGATTAGTTTTATGGCAGAAGATTTACCAGCCGAAATAATCAGGCTTTCCCAAGATGATGAATATTTTGCAAGCAGAACAGAGTCAATCAAGGCTGCTAGAGAATTCATACAAGGGACAACCTATAAAAAGCTTATAACTAGCTACAAAATAGGTAACGATAGAGACAAAGCAATGGATTTACTGCGGGACATCGCGCACATTGTAGAAATATCTCTTAAGCAAAAACCCAGCTCAAGCTTGGCTGGGTTACTTGCTAAAATTATTTTTACTCAGGAAAAACTACTGGCTGATGGCAACATTCGCTCTCAGCTGCTTCGACTAGCTGTTAACTAGCCTTTACGAGGTTTGATTTCGTTACGACCGAGGTTTTTCTTTGTTTCGGTGTAAGTAACGTGTTTTCTTAAGGTTGGGTCGTATTTGCGAAGACTGATCTTGTCAGGAGTATTCTGAGTATTTTTGGTAACGTAATAAGTACGATGATTGCTCTCATCGCTCACTAAACCAACTAATTTACGCTTGCTTTTACCTTTTGCCATATCTTCTCTCTATTAGTGTTATTATTCGTTTGTTAGTACTATTTTAGCACATTTAATGATGAAAATAAAGTATTATCTCTGGAGCCGCCTCCCGGATTCGAACCGGGGACCTACTGTTTACAAAACAGTTGCTCTAACCAGCTGAGCTAAGGCGGCACGTGCGTACAATTGTAGCAATTTCATCTGTTATTGGCAAGAAAATAGTAAGAAGCCCCCAGCGATTGTGTCGCCAGGGGCTTTTGTGCGGAGTAACGATTGAGGCATTAGTGCGCTTTCGTAACCCGCGAAGGGTGAAAGAACTTTTTTGCGTTATCGGTTAGTCCCCACAGGACCGCCCACGCAATGGTTCCGGAAAAGTAGACCCAAAAGACAGCGGGTCCGTACACCTTTTCCTGGATTGTACTGATCACAGTTGCCCCCTAGTATCTCGATTTCACCGAAGCCCGAATTGGCCTCTGTATTTACTTTAGTACATTGATTATAACTGTCAATATATTTGATGGAAATACTAGCAATAAATAAAACCGACATTGTCGGTCTAATTTATTGGTGCTGGGAGTAGGATGCGCCTACGGCTTGCACGGATTTCGCTTTTCGGAGTAAACTCCTGCACGCTCATTCCTGTACGAACCTCGGCTACGCCGTACGGTTCTCACCCATACTATCTATCTACTTTATTGCTACAAGATACTGGCGCATCTTATAGCAATAAAGTTGGTGCTGGGAGTAGGATTCGAACCTACGAAGGCGAATGCCGGCAGATTTACAGTCTGCTGTGTTTGACCGCTTCACTATCCCAGCCTGGGTGTACATGGAGCCATCTTCGGGATTTGAACCCGAGGCCTTTTCCTTACCATGGAAATGCTCTACCCCTGAGCTAAGATGGCACGGATAAAGAAAGTACAGATACAATACTACCTGAAATGATGCATTTTCTCAAGGAGTTTTACATTACAACTTTATGAGGTTGCTTAATCCGCCGAGGTGCACCACTAGGTAGCACCATTCTAGCGGCCCTCTCGTGCATCTTCATAGCCAATTCATGGCGACCATCACGATCGTATGCGTCGGCTAAAATTTTTAGGCTTTGTGGATTTTTCTCTATCTTTACAGCTTCTTCTAGGGCAACGATGGCCTTTTTGTTATCTCCCAGCTTTTCTTGTACCTTTGCATAAGCCACGTAGCGCGATGCGTGGTGGTTATCCATTTCTAGTGCTTGCTCGAAGGCCAGTGCAGCCTTGTCATATCGCTCGGTTTCATAATAAATTAAGCCAACATTATGCAGGCTACTTGCACTTGGCTCTAGGCTTTGTGCAATTTCGAAACACTCTATAGCGTCATCAAATGAACCTTGCTTTGCATACAAAATACCCAAACGGTTATATGCGCCTACGTTTCTTTCATCAACACGTAGAATTGTCAGCAATGCCTTTTCAGCCCGAAGATATTTCTTCTCATGCAAAGCTTGTTTTGCTATTTCCCATATCTTGTCCAGGCGGCCCGAGACCTTCTTGGGAAAGTCTTGTGGCTCTGGCACAGACTGCTGGTAATATATAATCCAGACGCCCAGTATTATTAGTAACAAAAATCCAAACATTACCTACATTATAACAAATTACAGTGTATGAACATAGTTCTCGGGCTACTGCGCCTAGTCAGACTCGCTGACGAGGTCTAGTAGTGTGCTGGCATATTCGGACTGGCTCCAAATCAAGGGCGCGACAGAAACGTATTTTCCATCATATGGATTAATTTGTTCTGGCAGCACGCCAGTGTTCATCATGCGATCTTTGGTCCACTTGATTAATTTTAACGCTTCGTCGCGATTATTTGTTTCGATATAGTACTGAGCCAGCCATAGCGTCGTAATAAGCCATGGATTACCGGGCAGCTCACTATTAACCAAGAAGTACTGATCATTTTCATATCTGGCAATGCCCAAGACTTCTGGTTGAGGCATCTTTAGTGCCTGGTGCATAGCAGACATACTGGATTGTATCTCCTCTGAATCGAACGGATACAGCCCGAACATAAAAGCCCCAAAAACAGCCGAGCTATCGATACGTTGATCTTTTTCGATTTCGTTATTTTTGATTTTTAATCCACTAAAAAGCATTCCTTTTTCCGCATTATACAAATGCTTTTGAGCATTAGCCTGCATGTCGTCCGCACTGGCTCGCCAACGAACTGCGCTTTCATCGTCTGATGCTGCCTCGGCCAAAGTCGCTGCTGATAACAGGGAAGCATAAACCGTAGCAGTTGTGTAGGTACTGATATTAAATCTCTCCTCCCATAGGTCATAGCTAGGTTTCGGTAGGCCTGTTGTATCGTCGATGTAACTACTTAGAAAGTCTGCCATGGGTCGAATCATAGCCTCATAAAAATCACGTAACAAAAACTCTCTTAGCAGTTTGTTGTCTTTATGGACGTCATAAAATTGTGCAAAAACAAACAATACAATAGCAGTCTCGTCCTCTTGTATTGGCGGTGCCTCGACGCCACCTTCGTGTATGTATCCGTGCCAGCTAGCGCCTAATGCACCATCTGGCTGATATTTGTGAGACAGATATCCCTTTGTTCGAAGAGCCTTTCTGCAAAATTCAAAGAACTTTAGTGGCTCGTCTTTGTAGCCGATGCGTATTAGCGGCCAAATTGCAAAGGCCCCATCGCGTGGCCAGCAATATCCGTAGGCATCTCGAGAATGGTGCAACATAGTAGTGTCAGTACTGGCTATAATAGATCCGTGATGGTCGATATGTGATTTTATTAGCATTATGCTTTGTAAAAAGCTTTTCTGAAATTCTGGCTCTAACCTTTGGGCAAAGTGCCGGGCGGGGGACAGCCAGTTGTGCCACCATTTACTGGTTGCCAAAATGCGATTAATTACCATGTTTTTGTCTTGAATTTCACTATGTCGGTCTATAGCATCGCGGTTATTCGTGGCAGCCACCACCCAGTAATAAACACGGCCAGAAGAATGCGCACCAATTGTCTGAGTAAAGCCTATGGTCGAATCTACCCGACCGTGCTCGACGCTGTTATTGGCTAATATACCATCCTCGGCGTCTGCAAATGTACCAGCATGACCCTCAATGCCGAACAAACCTACGCTGTGCTGGTCGAAAGGTTTACCGACTGCATTATTGCCACCAATTACAAACGAACGTTGACCACGATAGGTTAGAATAGATTTACTATCAGGCAGGTATTGAATTGTGTCGCCGTTTCCTGCCGCATCACCGATAAAGAAAACTTGGTGCATAAATAGCTTTATTTCACGCTCATTCTCCCTCATGTTAATGATGTGAATGTTCCTCAGAAAAACATCGTGTTCAGCATCCACACAATCATCAAACTCTAAAGTCACACCTATACTATCGTTGACTGCCTTTATTGACCCTATCAAGCTGCCGTCATGATAGGCGTAAGTAAACTGCCAATTACCATTATCTGTCCAAGATATCGAACCGTCTACAAATACACCCACCTTGTGGCGTAGATTCTTTGAAGCAGCGTGGTTTTCTTGCCCGACATATGGAAAATAAAAATCATGAACCTGCGCATAAAGATTCAATCCTACGTGCAGCCTGCCATTGCTCAGTACGACAGGTCTAGCCATACCAGCTGCCTTTTTCGTGCTCGGACAGTCGCCACCGCACGTCTCGTAAAACATTCATAAAGTACAAAAATGCATCATACGGTGAATCGTATGGGCTAAAGTAAGCATGCACATCGCCGTCGGTAAACAATTTGGTGCACATATAATACACATGGTCGCTAGTTTGCAAGTTACGCCAATCGGCAATCAAACCGTCATCACCGGTCTTTAGAATACGCTCTTCCAGATCATATAGATGTTTTAGAGCCTCTTGCTGCATAGAGTTACCCAGCCAAGCGGTCAAATCTCGCTCTGTGTCAGCCCAAGTTATTGTCTGTGGTGTGTCTATAAAGTCAACAGGGTCATTTTGTACAATAGCCTCGGACACCGTAGCAAAGTCGTTACCTTCGCGTTCTAGCCATTTTGCAGGCAAATGCCTAAAGAACTCGAATACCCCGGTATCTTCCCATTGATGCTCGCCAAAAGTCTCATAATCCATAAACAGATTAACGATAGGCTGATCCTCGGTGGCAGCGTTTAGCCAGTGGGTATATTTGTCAGCCGTCAGAGGCCACTGCTCCCAGCCTTGATTACTAAAACGAAATGCTACGTCATCAGAAAGCTTATAGTTCTTTAGCAGCAATCGAATATTATTCGTATAGCTAGGTCGATAAACAAAATTCGGGCTGCGCCATCCCAAAACCGGCTCCCAGCCTTCGGACAAAATTCCCTTGTATCCGGCTTGATCTGCCCAGTAGGCTAGGTCGTTGTTATAGGCTAGCTCGGTGTTTCGAAAAACCTGGGGTGTTTGCCCAAAGAGCTCTTGAATCTTTTGCTTGTGGGCTACAACCTGAGCTTCAAATTCTGACTTGCTGTAAAAAAAAGCTAACGAATGATAATAGGTTTCAGCCACAATTTCTACTCGCCCCGTATCTGTCAGTCTTTTAAAACTTTCTAGAACATCTTCGCCCCACATTTCTGCCTGTTCTATCAGAGTACCCGTGATGCTAAGGCTAAAGCGAAATTCTGGATGCTGATTCAGTAAATCTAATAACATTGCATTGGTAGGCAAGTAGGACTTTTCAGCAACCTTACGGAATAACCTTCGGTTATGCGAGCCGTGGTCCCACGTTGGGTTGTCAAAATAATTATGGTCGTTAGCTGTTTCAAAAACCGTATAAGGCCTAATACGCTTTGGCTGGTGGACGTGCATATATAGCACTACTGAACGTTTGCTGCTCACGCTGCAGACCCTTCTTTATGATATATCTGCTTGATACGCTTTGCCACATCGCGCCACGATATCCGGCTGTACTCGTTACTAACATTTTTTGCCAATTCGTCACGCAAGCTGTCGCTAGTTGCGATACCAACCAGCTCGTCTGCAAAACGGTTAACATCCCAATAATCAAACCTCATAACATTATTCAACACCTCACCAACACCAGATTGCCTAGATATCAACAGTGCGCTATCATGTGCAGCAGCTTCTAGGGCCGTTAGTCCGAATGGCTCTGACACCGAACTCATAACAAAGATATCACCAACACTATAGGCATCACGCCACGCCTGGCCGCGCACAAAACCGGTAAAAAATACTTTATCGGATATACCTAGTTCGCAGGCTAATTCGATCAACTCGTCACGCTGTTCGCCATCACCAGCTATCAAAAAAAGTAACTTGTCATACTTTTCACTAGCTTTGGCAGCGCCATAAATAAAATATTTCAAGCCTTTTTGAATCGTCAAGCGCCCAATACTAGTAACAACTTTGTAACCTTCCTTCCTCAAGCTATCCAGATAGGCATAGGTGCTCTGATCATAGTAATAAACACCCAGAGATTCCGGGTCTATTGTGTTGTGGACGACCTCAACCTTTTCGGCCGGAATACCATACTTATCAACAATCAAGTTTTTTGTTATCTGACTAACCGCAATTATACGATCCGCCATCATTAAACCTTCCTGTTCTATATCATGGACTAAAGGATTGCCATAAAATTCACCCGAACGATCATATTCTGTCGCATGTACGTGGACTATCAGGGGAATACCCGCCGTACGCTTGGCTATAATACCTGCCTCCATAGTTAGCCAATCATGAGCATGTATGACATGGGGCTTCACATCTTTGACTAGCTGCTCGACATACTGACCATACTGGGACTGAACGTCTCTGAGGCTGCTCAGGCTAGCGTGGGTACATGATTTGTCACAGTTACATCTGTAGTACGCGCCCATGCCATTGCGGTGAAGGGGAATCAGGTCAGTCGCCGAATATATGTTCAGAAAATCAATATCATGATCAGCCTTGTAGGGCAAAACAAAGTCAATAGTAGCTCCTTCTTGGCTAAGCGCTTTGCTCATGTAATAACATGCCACGCCGAGTCCGCCACTGTTGTGCGGTGGTAGCTCCCACCCTAGCATTAAAATCCGCATAACTCTTTTGCCGCGAAGCTTTCCTCCGTTTTTCGTGTTTGACTTTTATTATAGCGGTCACAAAGTGATATTACAATGCTTATGCTAGCTAAAAATATGCTATTTTGTTCTTGGCAGCACAAAACTAAAGGTTGATCCATGCTCTAGACGACTTTCCAGATCTATGGTTGTGCCCAACTTGTTAGATAGCTTATTCGCTACATAAAGGCCCAAGCCAGTACCACCGGTCTCACGAGTCCGATAATCTTCAGAGCGATAGAATTTTTGAAATACCTTTTTTTGATCAGATTTACTAATACCATTACCAGTGTCGATCACCGCAAATTCAATTCCATTCGCTAATTTTCTTAATCTTAAGACGACACCACCCTGTCGAGTGTATTTCATAGCATTTGTTATCAGGTTCTGCAGTATTTCTTCTAAATAGAGTTTGCTTGTATATACCTCACCAATTCCTGGCTCGACATCAAGGTCCATTAACAGACCAGCCTTCTTTATTTGGGGTTCATACTGTCTGTAGATACTTTTGGCAAATGCGTCCACATCGAAAGACTCCATTGATATGTTGGTACTGTTTTTATCCTCAGCTCTACCCAATGTAGCGATACTATTTATTACGCCTGCTAGATAACCGATCTGATCGTGTGACTCTTGCAAGCTGCTAGTAATAGCCTGATTAACCCCACTCTTTTCTCCCAGTAATATAGCAGTACTCAAACTGCCTTCTGCTATCGTCACTGGCGTTCGCAACTCGTGGCTGATAACACTAGTCAGTTCGTCACGTTCTTCCTCGAGGGTTTTTGCTTTCGTAATGTCGGAAATGATAAAGGCGTAGCCAGCAATACCGTCTTTCGGAAAACTTAATCTTATCGGAGCAATAGTTACAGAGAGTCTCATAACATCCTTTTCGGAAAAATAAAGTGAAAAATCATTATACGTTCTGTGTTTTCCGCTGTCATGGGCAAGCTGAATAATATCGACTTGCTTGCCGTCTAGGTCTTTAACGCACAACACACCCTGAATCGGTTTCCCCCTCAGATCTTCATTTGTATCAAATAAGGCTAGGGTCGCAGCGTTATAAAGTTCAATTTCACCCGAAGTCCGCGTCGCGATTACCGAATCTTTCATACTGTCAATCAGTGCAACCAATCTTTTACGACCCACTTCCTCGATCCGCTTGGCAGCCTCCAGACTTTCGGCTCTTCTATTTGCAATTTTCCATACGACAGCCATAAGCAAGAATAATAAGCCCATGAATATACAACTAATCAATAGTACCAAGAAATTCTCAAGAGTTACCCCATTCCAGTTAAATATCAGCCACAAGCAAGCACCCAGCAGGAAGGCGCCGTATATACCTAATGCTTTATTGTTAAAAAATATATACGTAGCAAAAAATAAAATCGACCACGGAGAGTAGATTATTGAGAAATCATAACCTAATATAAAAGCGCTAAGAAAAGTGCCGAGGATCGCAAAGCAAATAAAGTAAAATGCCAATTTAGACGTGCCAAGTGGTTTCCAAAACTGAAATAGGCTGCCTACTAGAATAAACCCTCCAGCCAAGCTATAAGCTAAAGTCGTATTCACCCCAGCGCCATTAAAACCTGTTTGTGAAATAATTATCAATACACCAGAGAGGCTAAGTGAAAAAATGAATGCTAA
>JBBTRW010000021.1:0-10504 GCA_038064995.1 Patescibacteria group bacterium
TTCCTGCTGAGCTATCTGCTCGCCGTAAACAGTACGGATACTATCGGACTAAACTACTGACCTTTAAGGAGGCGACTGCATGAACAAATTTAGTTTGGTTGCCGAAAACTCGAACAGCACTGTTGTGGGCGAATTCACTCCAGCCAAGACTAGAGCTACTAGTTATCAAAGTGAGGCTGAACTTGAGCAAGCATTTGTAAAATTACTAGAGTCCCAAGCGTATGACTTCCTGCAAATAACTAGCGAAGCTGATTTAACAAGCAACTTACGCACCCAACTTGAAAAGCTAAATAACTACCAGTTCAGTGACACTGAATGGAATCAGTTTTTTACCACGAAGCTCGCCAACAAAAACGAAGGAATAGAAGAAAAAACTGCGAAAATTCAGGAAGACCATGTTCAAATTCTTCAACGTGATAATGGGCTGCCCGATAAGAACATCTACCTTATTGATAAATCCAACATCCATAACAACAGCCTTCAAGTAATAAACCAGTACGAAATTGAAGGTACTCGATCAAATCGATATGATGTAACCGTCCTCGTGAACGGTCTGCCACTTGTACATGTTGAGTTAAAACGTAGAGGTGTAGCACTACAAGAAGCGTTCAACCAGATTAACCGTTATCAGCGGGATAGCTTCTGGGCACATAGCGGATTATACGAATATGTTCAGTTATTCATTATCAGCAATGGGACTTACACAAAATACTACAGCAACACTACTCGTTTCCAGCATATTAAAGAAGCTAGCGAAACTCGCACGAAGCGAACTAAGAAAACTAGCAACAGCTTTGAGTTTACGAGCTGGTGGGCAGATGCAAACAACCGACCGATTACTGATCTTATGGACTTTGGCCAGACATTCTTTGCCAAACATACAATTTTGAATGTACTAACCAAGTACTGCGTATTCACAAGTGATCGCTTACTACTTGCTATGCGCCCCTACCAGATCGTTGCTACAGAGCGAATTCTCAGCCGCATTGAAGTATCGACAAACTATAAGAAGCTAGGATCGATAGAAGCTGGCGGATACATTTGGCACACTACTGGATCAGGTAAGACACTAACGAGCTTCAAGACAGCTCAATTGGCTAGTAAATTTTCCTACGTAGATAAGGTTCTATTCGTTGTTGATCGTAAAGACCTTGATTATCAGACTATGAAAGAATATGACAAGTTTGAAAAAGGTGCTGCCAACAGCAATACAAGCACGACCAAACTTACGAAACAGCTCGAAGATCCAAATGCTCGAATAATTATCACTACTATCCAAAAGCTGGACATGTTCATTAAGAAAAATCAGGGGCATAAGCTCTTTAGTAATCACGTTGTAATTGTTTTTGACGAGTGCCACAGATCACAATTTGGCGATATGCATCATGCGATAACAAGCAGTTTCAGGAATTACCATCTCTTTGGATTTACGGGTACCCCAATCTTTGCTAAGAACTCATCTAGCGGTGGTAGGGTTGATCTCAAGACAACCGAGCAAGCATTCGGTGAAAAGCTACACACTTACACTATCGTTGACGCTATCACCGACAAGAATGTGTTGCCGTTCCGCATTGACTATATCCGAACCATAAAAGAAGCTGACGATGTTGATGACTCACAAGTACGCGATATCGACAGAGAAAAAGCATTGGCTGCACCCGAGCGCATTTCAAATGTAACTCAATATATCCGTGATCACTTTGACCAAAAGACCAAGCGTAACAGTAAGCCGTATGCATTCACGGCATTGGCGAACGTACATGAAGCCGCTTCTGCGCGCGATCGTACAGCTGTTGAAGAGATCAAACAAAAGATTCGACTGAGCGGTTTTAACTCAATCTTTGCAGTAAGCTCAATCGATGTTGCCAAGTCGTATTACACCGAGCTTAAGAAACAGCAAGCCGACGTACCAGAACTAAAGAAGCTAAAGATTGCCACTATATTTAGCTATGGAGCAAACGAAGCTGATGATGAGATGGACGGGCTTGAAGATGAAAACTCAGACAATACCGAGGGCCTCGACAAGAACTCACGAGATTTCCTCGAAGCGGCAATCAAAGACTACAATAAAATGTTCGGCACGAACTACGATACATCATCAGATAAATTCCAGAACTATTACAAAGACGTGTCATTACGAATGAAAAACCGTGAGATAGATCTGCTCATTGTAGTAAACATGTTCTTGACGGGCTTTGATGCTACAACCTTGAATACTCTCTGGATAGATAAGAACTTGCGGATGCATGGACTGCTGCAAGCCTATTCACGAACCAACCGAATACTCAACTCGATCAAGACATTCGGCAACATTGTTACTTTCCGTAATCTCGAAAAAGCTACTAACGATTCACTCTCACTCTTTGGCGATAAAGAAGCCAGCGGAATCGTACTACTCAAGTCTTTCCGCGAATATTACGATGGCTACGAAGCAGACGGCAAACAAGTGAGGGGATACGCCGAGCTCGTTAATGAGCTAATGGAACGATTTCCAGTTGGCGAGCCGATCACCGGCGAACAAAACAAAAAAGACTTCATTAAACTTTACGGTGCAATCCTGAAAGTACGAAATATTCTCTCTACTTTTGATGACTTTGCTGGCAACGAAATTCTTTCGGAACGTGATGTGCAGGATTATCACAGCATGTACATCAATTTCTACGATGAATTCCGCAACGTGAGTGAGAGCGACAAAGAGAACATCAATGATGACATTGTTTTTGAGATGGAACTCATCAAACAAGTTGAGATCAATATTGACTATATTCTCGAACTAATCCGTAAATACCACGCAAGCAACCAAGAAGATAAAGAACTACTTGTCGATATTAATAAAGCTATCGATTCAAGTGTCGAGCTACGTAATAAGAAAGAGCTGATAGAGCAGTTTATCAGTAGTGTAAATGCCGATTCATCTGTTGATGATGATTGGCAGAGTTTTGTTAATTCCAAAAAGATTGAAGAACTTGACCGAATAATCTCTGAAGAAAATCTTGATCGTGATGAAACCTACAGGTTCATCGAAAGTGCTTTCCGTGATGGTAGCGTCCAGACAAGCGGGACAGCAATTACTAAGATCATGCCTCCTGCATCGCGTTTTAGCCCTGACCAGAGTCGAGGCAGAAAGCGTGAGACCATACTAGATAAACTAGCCTCGTTCTTCAATAAGTTTTTCGATATCTCGAATGGACGACTGGAGGAATAATGAGCGGTTATCCCAGAGGTTCAGAATGGCACAAATGGGACTTGCAAGTACATACACCATTTTCGTATTTAAACAATCAGTTTGGTTCTAATTTCGACGAGTATGTAAAAGAGCTCTTTAGACGGGCAATCGAGAACGACATTGTTGCTATCGGAATCACTGACTATTTTTGCATTGAGGGTTATAAGAAAATCAAAACTGATTATCTAGATGAACCTGATAAAATGTCTAAGCTTTTTTCCGCCGAAGAAATTACGAAGATTCAGGATATTACCCTATTTCCAAACATTGAGCTACGCCTTGATAATCTAGTTGGCTCAAACAGGATAAACTTCCACGTTATTTTTTCAAATGATGTAAGCATACAAGACATCGAGGAGAGTTTTCTCCATGAAATTGACTTTTCTTACGAAGGAAACCCTGACGATGAAGACGAAAACTGGAAATTAAAAATTCCTAATCTTGAAGCGCTTGGCAAGAAACTCAAAGAAGATCACGCCAACTTCAGAGATCAGACTGACTTATTTACAGGTATGATGTGCGCTGTAGTGAAGAGTGGCCAGATCACAAAAACTCTTAAGGAAAAGAAATCAAAGTTTCAGGGCAAATATATCCTTTGCTTACCGGCAGATGAAGACTTGAGTAGAGTTTCGTGGGACGAACAAGACCATCTTGTCCGAAAGAATCTTGTACAGAAGTCTTCTGTCATAGTGAGCTCAAATAAGAATACTATTGAGTGGGGACTAGGTAAAAAACACGAAAGCACGGACGCCTACTGCCAAGAGTTTAAAAGCTTGAAACCTTGCATATGGGGTTCAGACGCTCACGATTACGAAAAAATGTTTAAACCAGACAAAGACCGTCATACGTGGATACGTGCGTATCGAACTTTTGAGGGCTTGCAGCAAATCGTTTATGAGCCCGAAACCAGAATATATGTCGGAGACACCCCTCCTTCACCATCGCCAAACAGTATCGAAAACTTCCGTCTTAATTTTTCTAAAGATGCAAAAATCGTGATCGAGCAAGATGGCGTTGAAGACAAGGAAGATGTATTTTGTCTTCAGAACACAAACGCTACAATGCAGCTAAGCCCTTTCTTTAACTGCTTTATCGGAGGCCGAGGTTCCGGGAAAAGTACTATACTTAATCTTTTTGGCATTCACTCCGTAAACCCAGAATCATCTGAAAAATTCTGGAAAAATAAAATACGACCATTAAACTTCGACCCTAATTCAGAAGATGCTTTTAGTACAGATGGAACGGAATACTACGAGTTTATTGGCCAAAGCGAGGTCGAACGCTTCGCAACCGATACAAAAGCATTTACTAATTCGGTATTTCAGCGAATGGATGCAAAGTCTGGAGGAAAGCTACAGCAACTCGAAGTGGAAGCAAACTTAGAATTAAAGAAATTTGACCAAATTGCTGACCATTTACGAGAAGTTAAGCGAACAGAAAAGTCGCTTAAACAAGCTGAGCGTGAGCAAAAAACTATTGAGAAAAGTTTAGATGTGGTTAGCGGGAAAAAATACGAAGAAGTCACAATGCTAATAACTGCTGCGGCAAAGTCACTATCTGCTCTTCGTTCGGGAAAGAAAAAGGTCAAAGACCTTGAAGATGATCTAGCAGAACTACACGAGAAACATTTTCTTGATCCCACAGAGACTGAAGCAGACACTCTTTCGAAGAAAAAAAATCAATATGAAGTAGCATTTGTAAGTGCGAACGAAAAACTAACTGAGATTCTCGAGAGCCTAAATGTTAGTAACTTTGAGGAGTTGATACAATCAGAAACAGAATTGGAAACAGAACTTGAAAATCTACGCAAAAAGCTCAAGAAGATTTTGACCGATGAGAAACTTACCGAAGAAAATATAGCTCAAGTCCAGAGTGCCCCCCAGGATTTAGAAGAAAAAAAGCAGCAGATTTTAGAAATTAAGGACAGGCTTACAGAGCTTGAACAGAGTCTCGATAAACTAAATGGAGCTTTTGATACCACTAAAACCAATAAAACGGATTATGAAAAACTAATCAACGAATCCATAAAACCCCTGGCTAAAACACTGTCAGAAGAAGCTCGTGCAAGTGAAGATATTAAAGAGATCGGATTGAGATATTCTTTCAACAACGTCGAGGCTTGGGAGAATATCGCTAACGAGTTTTATGATGCGTTCCGTAGTGAGTTTAGTGACGGAGAGCGTCGTAGTGAAGTATCCGACTTTATTTTTGAAAACCGCAAAGTTTTTCTTGGCAGTAAAAATGAAATACTTAATATTCTTCAAAGTAAAAAACAAAAGTATGTACTGTTTTTAGGAAAGGTGCTGAACGAGCCTCAAGTGTATGATGTATTCACAGCAATACGAGCAAAACATCTAGCTGACGTAATGACGTACAAAACGATTGAGGCAGTGTACGATGGTAAAACAATCGATAATGTATCATTTGGACAACGATGTACAGCAGTCCTTATTATATTGATGATTTTCGGTAATTATCCTCTAATTATTGATGAGCCTGAAGCACATTTAGATAGCTCATTAATAGCGAACTACCTCGTTCCATTGATTAAAAATCACAAAGGTAATCGTCAGCTAATCTTCGCTACTCACAATGCAAACTTTGTAGTTAACGGTGATGCAGAAAAGATATTCATACTTTCAAATGAATACGGCAAGACGAAAGTAGTCGAAACTGCTATTGAGGACATGGTGAACCGCAAGGAGCTACTTAAACTTGAGGGTGGCAAAAAAGCGTTTGAGAAACGTGGTGAGAAATTTAGAATTAAGTACAAATAAATATCATGATGTACCTCTCTAAATCCGACTACCTCAAGTACCTCATCTGCCCTAGTTACCTATGGCTATGGAAAAATAAACCAGAAGTTGTCCCAGTAGATGATGATGAATCTATCAAGCAGAGGCTCGAACAAGGAAATGAGATTGAACGCTATGCTCGCATGCTATTCCCGGAAGGTAGCCTTGTTGAAACTCGAGGAAAGTCTGCTAGAACAGATACCGAGAAGCTCGTAGCTAAAGGCGCAAAAACTATCTTTCAAGCTACTGTGATGACAGATGAGGGTTTGCTAGCAATGGCCGACGTAATAACGCGCGGCGATTCACCAGATTCATGGGTACTTTACGAAGTGAAGTCCACCAACTCAATCAAGAAGGAACATATCCTAGACCTCACCTTTCAGCGTGTTGCATTTGAAGATGCTGGCTATAAGATTGGTAAGATCAAGATTATTTACCTTAATAAAGATTATGAGCGTCAAAGTGATGTTGATCCTAAGAAGTTACTACTAGAAGCTGACGTTACGGCTGATACAGATGAGCTTATAGAAGTAGTACGAGCTCAAACCAAGGATGCGCTAGAGTGGTTGCAACGCAAAGATGAGCCAAAGACCTGTAGTTGCCGTTTGAACTCAAGATCCAAGCACTGCCCGACATTCCATTACCTCAATCCAGACGTGCCAGAGTACTCAGTCTTTAATATCAGCCGTATTGGCGGTAAAAAGCTAGCGGTGCTTATTGATGGATATACTTTGAATGTCGAAGACGTGCCTGAAGATATTAAACTTACTGTTATTCAACAAAATCAGGTAGATGTAGCCAAGTCCAAGCAACCGAAGATAGACAAACAAGCCATCGCCGAACGCCTGAGCGAACTAGAGTTTCCTTTGTACTTCCTCGATTATGAAACTGTATCAACCGCACTGCCAGTTTTTAATAAATGCCGCCCATACCAACAAATACCTTTTCAGTATTCGCTGCATATCTTACGTGAACTAAACGGCGAGCTAGAACATTATGAGTATTTAGCGCGAGATAGCAAAACCCTGCCAGCACATGACCTACTTAAAGCATTATCTACTCAGGTTAGCGATACCGGTAGTGTTATTACGTGGAACAAGTCGTTTGAGGCAGGCCGAAACCGAGAGATGGCAGCTCAGTATCCTGAGTATAATGAACTCATGGAAAGTGTTAATGACCGAGTATTTGATCTTATGGAAATCTTCAGCAAACAGCATTATGTACACCACGATTTCAAAGGTAGTAGTTCAATCAAGAAAGTCCTACCCGTGCTTGTTGATGGCTTTACATATGACGATATGGACATATCTAACGGCCAAACCGCTGCACTCCGCTGGTATGAAGCTGTAACATCTGACGATAGCGATCTGGCTCATAAAACATATAAATCTCTGCTTGAGTACTGCAAACTTGATACCCTAGCCATGGTAGAAATCTATAAGAAACTTATGGTAATTTCAAATGAATGAAGATCAATTTCATGATATGTTTTCTAGCGAAGTAAAGAGCCGATCGAAAAAGGACTGGGACGAAAAGGTTGCAACCCAAGTTATGAGAGAAAGTGTTAAAATTGAGGTATGAAACTACAAAAAATACTTTGCATTGGTTTTAGTGGTTCGGAGCTAGAAGATAGTTACTGGGAAGAACTAGATGCTTTAGCCGAAACACGAGTGATCGGTGAAATCACTGACAATAGTGATTCTGATGCTCTATTGGTGAAGTTAGGAGCAAAAGTTCCAAAAGAACTTATTGATCAACTCCCAAGCCTTAAGTACATCGGAATGCTCGGCACCGGCTACGGTGGTATTGATACTGCGCATGCGGCTAGTAAAGGGATTACGGTCACTAACATCGCCGACTACGCCACTGAAGGAGTTACTGAATTTACCTTCGGTATCCTAATTGAATGGTGCCGTGGAGTTAGTCGAGCGCTTGGTCTAGCTTGGGACGGTGTATACGAAGATGACGATCATCCTGGCATGGAAATCAAAGGCAAACAATTTGGTGTTATTGGTCTTGGGCATATCGGTCAACGGACAGCAGAGTTGGCACAGGCTTTTGGCGCAGACGTAAGTTATTGGTCTCACATCCGCAAGCCAGACGCCGAAGCTAATGGTGTTAAGTATCAAGAACTCGACGAGTTACTGGCAAACTCCGATATTATCACCCTTAACCTTGCGCTGAATCCTGAGACCGAAGGTATCATCAGTGCTGACAGGGTTAAAAAGATTAAAGCCAGTGCCATTTTCATTAACCCAAGCCCTATGGAGCTGATTGATTTCGATGCTTTAGTTGCACGTCTGAAGCAAAACGATATGGTCTTTATGCTTGATCACAGCGACGAAATGACAGAGGAGCAGCTGAAAGAGTTAAAACCATTACCTAACTGTAAGGTCTATCCAGCAATAGCCTATCTCACTCGTGAAGCCAGCAAGCTCAAGAAGCGCATCTATGTAGATAATGTTAAGAACTTCCTAAATAATAAACCAAGTAATAAGGTAAATTAATATGAAAACAATTTTAGTAGACGCGATCAATGGCTTAGTCCTCGAGGATGGTAGCATTCTCGAAAGTATGCACAATCTCCTCGAAACCTATCCAAACAAAAAAATAGTTCTCACTGGTGCTAATGATGAACAGTTTAAGCACTTCAAACTCGACCAAGTACCATACGAAGTATTTACACTCAAACACGATCCTGAAAAAACTGACCCAGCCTACTTCCACAAGCTACTGGAGAATTACGGCCTAAAGACTGAAGACGTAATTTACTTCGAACACAATGCAGAAGCAGCTAAAACTGCCGAATCGGTCGGCATTACTACCTACTTTTACGACCACACCAAAGAAGACATGGAAATGCTTAAGAAGTTTTTTAATGAGAACCTGTAATACATGAAGCTGTCCGACATAACAAACACCGATTTCACTGAAGATACCGAGCCGCGGGATGATCATTTTATTGAACTTCTAAAACAAGCCTATAAAGGCGATATTCTTTGCACGATGGCTATGGCTGAGATGAAAGCCATCCAGCCCTTCTCTGACTTTAAGCCAACAGCAAACCCCAGCTACCGCGCATATTTCGAGAGCAAAGCTAGAGATGATGTGCCACCTGGCTTACATGTGTATGCCAAAGATGGAAAACTTATCATGAGTGACGACTATAATGCATATAGCATGTACAACGAGCTTAGCTTCCATAAGGCTGTTTGCATCGTTTTGGGAGATACTCCTGACATCGAAGGCGTTGAATATCATGGCGACCCATTCGTGATGCCTCCCCCAACAGTTGAAGAACTGCCTGGATAAAATATGCTACTATTGAAGCTGAAATAGCTTGTATGTCTTGCGAGAGGGTACGAGCTATTTTAATAAACCACCCCTAAGCCCAAAATGATATAATATAGATGAGAAAACTATGAGTGATAAATCATCAGCAAAACTAGTCAAAGATGCCCGAGTTGCCAAAGGCTTGACTCAAACTGAGCTTGCCAAGAAAACTGGTGTCCATTCAAATACTATCGCAAAGATTGAGCAAGGAATTCAGCAGCCATCCTATCCGACCATCAAGAAGCTATCCAAAGTACTCGACATCAACATCAACGATTTCCCTGAATAGTTAGTTCAATAGCCTATCAAGCTTGGTAAAGCGTATCATCTGCCAAGCAAGGCTATTAGATACAGTTCGGCGCATTATCTCACAGCTATCACTTTGAGATAGGATATTTAAGCTACCCTCCCAAAGTAATTCCTCGTCAATTATGGCAAGCTTTCGGTGATGTTTGACGGTATAGAGTACTTTTATGCCCATATCCTGCATGGCCGCTATCGCATCTTCTGCCTGGATAGCATACTCCTCGTTATGCTCCTCTGGATTCCTGGTATTTACTACTATGTGCACACCGTTACGGCGCAGCTTTGCTAGAACGGGCAGTAAGTACTCCATCCTTCTTCTGGTAATGAAGGGGCTTTCTATGATCACAGACTGCCTAGCTCGTCTCAGATCGCGCTCAAACGCTCTATAGAACGTATTGTTATCAAAGAGGGCTGAATTATTCATCATCACCCTCCTTGATATCTTCATCGAGTAGTTCTCGGATCTCCTCAACATCGACGATCGGGTCATCTTCCTGCTGAGAAAAAGTTATCTTAAGGAACCTTCGCCCCAGCCAAGAAAAACGTCGAGTATTTGCTCGGCTTTTTTCATGAGGGCGATAAAGAGACTGAACTGCTTCAGTCTCGTGAGATTCAAATCCGCCAGTCGGCGGAGAGCGCTGTCTGAGTTTGTTAGATATAATCAAACAAGGCAAAGACCGTGAGACGGGTTCATAATTGAAGCTCGGGGATAGTTTCGGCCAATGCATCTTTAAGCAAACCGAGGTGTCTGTCTGAAAATCTATCTCCCTTTAATGCAAAGGCTGATTTCCACAGCATTGTCCTTAAGAAATATATCGATATCCTCTCATGAAAATTTTCTGGC
>JBBTRW010000022.1:0-11169 GCA_038064995.1 Patescibacteria group bacterium
ATTGCCGGTGAGTTGGTGAAAGGTACGACCAATACAATTCGCTATAAACGGCCCCACCCTGACAAAGAATTAGACATCGCCGAGATGGAATTTATTATTGAAAAGGTTCAAGAAAGGGCTCAAATAAAGGCCCAGAAGCTAGTTGCTTTTGAAACAGGGAATGCAGACGTAGAGGTAAAGCTAGTCAACTCTGCCATAGTCGGAATTCATATAGATGGCTACAAAATTACTAACCCAATTGGTTTTCAAGGTAAAGACGTAGCAATACAAATATATACCGCCTTTGCCCCGATGGTTCACATTGGTGCGTTAGAGAGAACTGCAGCCGAGCTGGATCTAGATTTAATAGCAGTCGCAGCCGAGCCATTTGCCGTGGCACGTTCTGTGCTGGGTAATGATGCTGGCAGTACTTTCTCGGCAATATTGACCGATGTCGGTGGTGGTACAACTGATATTGCAGTGATTAATGACGGTGGCGTTGAGGGGACAAAAATGTTTGGCATCGGTGGACGCAGCTTTACTAGAACAATTGCAACTGAGCTAGACCTTGGCTATGACGACGCCGAAAAGCTGAAGATCAATGTTGATGATCCTAATATCAGAGAGAACGTGGCCGAAGAGGTTAACAAAGCTATAGATAAAACCTTAGAGGTTTGGATAGGTGGCGTAGAACTGGCTTTGGGTGAATTTGACTCTGTTGACCACCTGCCCAACAAAATTTTGCTATGTGGCGGTGGTAGCTCGCTGAAAAAATTAGTCAAAGCCCTAAACGGTACCGAGTGGTATAAAGATTTGCCATTTACCAAAAAACCAACAGTTCATCATATTAGTCCTGAAAATGTCGATGGCATAAAGGACAAAACCGGTGAAATAACTGACCATACATTAATAACGGCCATGGGATTGCTAAGAGTTGGATATGATACGATGGTAGGTACAAGTGAAACAGATACAGTTAAAGATAAATTAAATCGAATTTTGCGAATATGAAAAAAGACGTCATTTACATTGATACCGAAGACGACATAACTTCGATCATCGAGAAGGTTAAAGCATCTAGCGAAAAGATTATTGCTTTGGTTCCACCAAAACGTGTTGGTGTTTTGCAAAGTGCCGTCAACCTGAAGCTACTGCAAAAATCGGCCGAAGCCGATGACAAGCGTATTGTACTGATAACTACCAGCAAGCCTTTAGCGTCGCTGGCGGCTGGTGTTTCTATGCCTATTGCAAAAAACCTGCAGTCAAAGCCAGAGCTAGCCGAAGTTACAGCGCCCGTAGAGGAAGAAGACGCCGAGGACGATATAATAAATGGCGACGACTTGCCAGTTGGCGAGCTGGAAAAAACCACAGAACCAGCACCAACAGATCCCGAGGACGATATCGAATTGCCTGATGATCTAGCTACCAAGCCAGCAAAAGGCCCTAAAAAATCAAAATCCAAAAAGGCCGGCCCTAACATTCCTAATTTTGATGTTTTCCGTAAAAAGCTGTTCTTTATAATTGCCGGCGGTATATTCTTGCTAGCATTTCTGATTTGGGCAATATGGTTTGCGCCGCATGCAACTGTCAACATAAAGGCGAAAGCTACAACCGAAGATGTCAATGTACCAATTAGCCTTAGCGTAGACGGCACAACGGACATAGATGCAAAAGTCATAAAACCAACAGTTGCGCAGGTGAAAAAAACCAGCTCGACTGATTTTACAGCTACTGGCAAGAAGGAGATTGGTGAGAAGGCGTCTGGAACGGTAACGATTAGCAATTGTGATACAAATTCCTCAATCTCCATACCTGCGGGTACGGCAGTAAGCTCGGACGGTTTGAATTTCATAACTGCGTCGAGAGCGGTAGTCCCAGGAGCGAGCTTTAGCGGAGGCTTTTGTAGTAATGCCGGTACCGCAACAGTTTCGGCTCAAGCGCAGAATGTCGGCAGCGAATATAACTTGAGTAGCGGAAGTGACTTTACTGTTGCCGGTCAAAGCGCCCTTGTCAGCGCGACCAACGCCAACGCCTTTACCGGCGGTAGTAAAAAGACAGTAACAGTTGTGTCTGATAGTGATATCAATACAGCCAAGGATAAAGTACTGAAGCAAGATGCCGAAGCGTCCAGAAGCGAACTGGAAGAAAAGTTTAATGAAAAGGATTACGTAGTTATAGATAGCAGCTACAAAGCCGAAGCGACCGCAGTTACATCCGTTCCAAGTAGCGGCAGCGAAGGCTCTAGTGGCAAACTAACTGTAGAAATAACATATACTATGCTGGCCATTAAAAAAGACGATCTAAACAAAGTGCTGAACGCCTATATTAACGACAAGATTGATGGCGACGAGGACAAGAAGATATATGACAACGGCATAACTAAGTTAGAGTTTGATAATTATTCGGACACATCCGTTACCCTGAAAACTACTGGCTACGTAGGTCCTAATGTTGACGAAAAGACTGTCAAGCCACAACTAGTTGGCAAAAACTACGAGGATATTCGCCAGCTGATCAAAGAAGTTGATGGCGTTAGTGACGTTGATACACAATTCTTCCCATTCTGGGTTTCAACGGCACCAGGTGCTGATAAAATTGATATCAAGTTTGTGGTAGAGAAAAATGACTGAGGCTAACCCCAAAAGCGACAGTAAATCGATAATAGCGCTGGATGTCGGCGACAAGAGAATCGGGGTTGCTCACGCTGAGACTTCTACCAGGATAGCCGTTGCCTACACTACCATTGAGGTGGATGGTCTAGAGTTCGAGCGCTTGCGCGAAATTATAGCAGAACTAGAACCGTCTATTATGGTTGTTGGTTTTCCTAGGAATCAGTCTGGTGCTACAACAAAACAGACTGACAAGGTGCGTGCTTTTGCGCGTCAGCTGGATAGGTTTGGTATAGAAATAATTTTTCAAGACGAATCACTGACTTCGGTTCTGGCCGAGAAATACCTCAAGTCGTTGAAAAAACCATATGCAAAAGCTGAGATTGATGCGCATGCCGCAGCAATAATTCTGGGCGATTATCTGGAGGTAAACTTTGGTGCCTGAGGATCAAGCACCGTTACAAGTTAAAAAACCCCACCAAAAACCAAGGTTCTGGGTACTGGGTATAACGGGCGCTTTGATATCTATTGCCGTCATTCTTGCGGTGGGATCGTTTGTTTGGTATCAGCAGAATTTACAGCCAGCTAGTAGCAGCAAACAGAACATACGTTTTATTGTTAAAAGCGGTGAAGGAAACGCAAAAATTGCCGCTAATCTAGAGGAAAAGGGAATAATTCGCAGTTCCGAGGCAATGGTTATATACCTCAGGCTGACAAACAAGTCAGCCAGTTTGCAGGCAGGTACATATGTTATTTCACCCAGCAACAGTGTGCAACAGGTTGTCGATCATTTAAGTAGTGGAAAGACAGATGTATTTAACATCACCATACTGCCTGGGCGAACACTTACTGAGATCAAGAAGGACCTTGGCAAATATGGCTATTCATCTAGCGAAGTCGAGGAAGCATATAACGGAACTTACAACAGTCCACTGCTAGCCGATAGGCCCAAAGACGCCGATTTAGAAGGCTATATATTCCCTGAAACTTTCGAGATGTCAGCCAGTAGTAATCTTCACAGTTTATTCCAGCGCTCTATGGACGCTTTGTATGCCAGACTAAAGGCCGATGGGTCGATAGAAAAGTTCAAGCAAAAAGGACTAAATATTCACCAGGCATTAACGTTGGCCTCGATTATACAAAAAGAAGCCAGCGATTCAGCCGATCAACCCCAGATTGCCCAGGTATTCTTTACTCGCCTTGATTCTAGTATGAAATTAGAATCAGATGTTACCTTCCACTATGGTGCAGAAAAGCTGGGCGTAGAGCCCCGTGTAGATTTAAATTCACCCTATAATACGCGTTTAGTCGGTGGCTTACCGCCTACTCCAATCAGTAATATGAATTACTCTGCTCTTCAGGCTGTAGCAAATCCGGCTGCAGGAGATTACGTATACTTTATAGCAGGCGATAACGGTAATATCTACTATGGTCGCACACTACAAGAGCACCAAGCAAACATCGACAAGTATTGTCAGAAATTATGCGGCAACGCCTTCTAAGGGCATACTAGGAAATCTATTGACGTAATAGTCAATGATTGATATACTACTTCTTAGCACATGCAGTTTATGCATTATCTCTACAGGGGTTAAAGTATCAAACAGTATGGGCCTGCCGGAAATGTCGTACGGGTAAAGTCGATAAACACCCTTTTCTCGCCAGAGAAGTAAGACAGATTATGGTAGCAGTGAAAATAGCAATATATTCACAAGGAGTTGATTATTAATAATCCAGTCCCGCTTCGTGGCCTAAACCGCCATGCAGGCTCAAAGTTTAAGAAATTTCGTTCAAACAAGATCGTTGCAACGACCTCGTATATCCTGATTTTTGGATTAATCGTAGGCTTGGCGTACACTGGTCGCGACAGTGATTCTTTGGTATTGGCAGAGCGCCAAGACCAGCAGATCACAACGACCGTTACAGATGAAAAACCATCAATTGATCAGGTGGTTGCTACTGATTTAGCTGCTGATTTAGCCGAGCGCGTAGACTTGCCAATTGCTAACAACGTTGCCAACCAAGCAATATCTTTTAGTGCTAAAAGCCAATTGGCTCAGACAAATGACGAAACTATATCTAAGCCGCAAATTGTTGCCTCTACCGCGTCTGCATCTAGTACGTTCACTACGTACAAGGCACAGCCGGGTGACACGGCACAGTCTGTTGCCAAGAAATTTGGTCTAGAGGCCGACACAATACGATGGGCTAATGGTTTGGCCGGTGACGCGATTGAACCAGGCCGCAGGCTACTAATTCCGCCAGTTGACGGTATAGTTTATGTTTCACAGGCAGGAGATACTGCTGCCAGTATTGCCCAAAGATTTAACGGCAATGCAAACCGTGTCATTCTTTACAATGACCTGGAAGGCGCTAGGGCAATTCCTGCAGGGACCAAATTAATAGTTCCGGGTGGATCCCCTGCTGCGGTGGCGGCTGTAGCTAGAAGCGGAGGCTCATCCGTAATCTCGAGTAATATTTTGGCAGGTCTATCTGGTGGCAATCGATACGACTATGGTTATTGTACATGGTACGCGTATAACCGACGTGCCGCGCTGGGTATGCCAATTGGCGGTATGTGGGGCAATGCTTCATCATGGGCTAGCTTGGCGCGAGCATCCGGATTTTCAGTGAGCAATAGCCCGGGTGTTGGTGCAGTTATGCAGACCGCTAATGCCGCTGGTGGCTATGGCCACGTAGCTGTTGTCGAGAGCATCAACTCTGACGGCAGTTTATTGGTGTCAGAAATGAACTATGCAGGATGGAATGTAAAAAGCACTCGTAAGGTTCCAGCTGGCTCGGTCGGTTCTTATAGCTACATCCACTAAGCAACCCTTTCATTTTTTGGATCAGCAAAACAGAAGGCAAAAAACTGACCAGACACCTTAAAATCGCGAAAAAACAAGTAGCAAGAACAATTGGTTAGCTGCGAAACTCGCTGCGCTCAGACATTCTAGCTAAGCCAGTAGCCCTTGTTACTTGTTTTACGGCTTTCGCAGAGGCCTGGCTCCGCCGAGCAGGAACTGGGCTTGACGAGCATATGAAACAACCGAGAAAAGTGATTATTGACGTTCCTGATGACGCGAGGACTGTTTGAGCCCCGATTCTATCGAGGCGAGTTCCGCAGTGTCTCAAGAAGGTCTATGATTATTTTTTATCGTGTTGGTGAATTAGCTCAAAGGTTTTGCCACACTTTTTAAAAAGTGTGAAAAGAAACTTCATATTATAGTATGAAAAATGAAAGGCGTAGCTTTCTCTGTTAGAATAGACACTAGTATGTTTGTTGATACAGCTAAAGTTGTGGTCGTTGCTGGGCGCGGTGGAAAAGGCGCTGTTAGTTTTCGTACCGAAAAGTACATAGACAAAGGCGGTCCGGATGGTGGCGATGGTGGTCATGGTGGCGATGTAATTTTTGTTGGCGATGAAAACACCAATACCTTGATAGATTTTCGCTACCACCCAGAGCTAAAAGCCGACAATGGGCAAAATGGATCGAAGCGTGATAGACGTGGTAAAAGTGCTGACCCTCTGTTAATAAAAGTCCCATTGGGTACTATTGTTAGCCGTGACAACAATGTCTTGGCCGACATTACTGAAAACGACCAAAAGGAAATAGTTGCACATGGTGGGGAGGGTGGTTTCGGCAACGCTCACTTTAAAAGTTCTACCAGGCAAGCCCCAAGAGTCGCCGAGGTTGGAGAGCCCGGCGAAACTTTTGAGGTTGTTTTAGAGCTTCGCTTGTTGGCTGACGTTGGTTTGATCGGCTTTCCGAACGCTGGCAAGTCGACTTTGCTAAGCGTAGTCAGCAATGCCAAGCCCGAGATTGCGGACTATGCCTTTACAACGCTGACTCCCAACCTGGGCGTTGCCGATATTGACAGCAGTACTTTGTTAATTGCCGATATCCCGGGCTTGATAGAGGGTGCCAGTGAGGGCAAGGGTTTGGGTGGCGCATTTTTACGACACGTCGATCGAACCAGTGTCTTGCTGCATTTAATTGATGCGTACAACGATGATGTAGCCAACGCGTATCAGATTATTCGTAAAGAGCTAAAGGCTCACAGCCCAAACTTGGCTAACAGAAAAGAAGTAATTGCGATTACAAAGATCGAGGGACTGGACGACGAGATTATCAATGACCAATTATCAAATCTGCAAAAGGTTATTCCGCCTGAAACACCATTATTTGCTATATCTTCTAGTGCTCACAAAAATATCAAAGAGCTGTTGCGCGAACTGGCATATCAGGTTGATATTGTTCGCAAAGAGGAAGCTGCGCAGTCAGAAGAAGCATCTGAAGAGACAGATGGCATACCTGTTATTAGCCTCAGTAACATACAAAAAGAGGCTAGTTGGCAGGTTGAAAAACACGGCGAGCATTTTGTAGCAAAAGGCCAGAAAATCGAAAAATTCGCTCGTCGAACTGACTTTAATAATCCACACAGCCTGAATCGTCTGCGCGATATCATGCGAAAAATGGGCGTTAGCCACGAGCTAGAGCGCCAGGGTGCAGTTGGTGATAGTGTGGTGTCGATAGCTGGGCAGGAGTTTACACTAACAGAACAATGAAAACTTTACTGAAATACTATTGGCTAGTAAGCATCATCACTGTAGTCATATGGGTTCTGGTCGGTGTGCGTCTTGGTACAGAGGCGGCTACTTTGTGTGTAATTTTAACCTTGCTAGAGATTACATTTAGCGCGGACAACGCTGTTGTTAACAGTCGTATACTTGTGACGCTCTCTCCTTTTTGGCAAAAAATGTTTATGACGGTGGGCATACTTTTGGCTGTTTTTGTTGTACGGTTCATTCTGCCAATAGTCATTGTCATGATAGGCGTAGGATTACCATTTGGTGAAACTCTTGACCTTGCATTGAATCACCCCGAGACCTACAAGACCGAGCTGGAAAAGGCCGAGCCAATTATCAATTCTTTTGGTGCAATGTTTTTGTTCTTGGTTGCGCTAGATTTCTTTATTAACCCCCGCAAAAAATTGAACTGGCTGTCAAAGATTGAATCACTGTTGGTACGATTAGCCAAAATGATACCACATCTTGGTTTATTGGTAGGCTTTATTGTTTTACTAGTAACAACATTTACGTTACCTGAAAATTTACATGCAAGGGTAGGGTTGTCTATGTTGGCAGCGATCGCACTATACAGCGGTCTACATCTGATTAACCAAATTATGAAAAAACACGAGAAGAAATCCTACTTTACTCATAAGGTAGGAGTTGCGGCGTTTTTGACTTTTATGTATTTACAGGTCCTAGATGCCAGCTTCTCTTTAGATGGTGTAATTGGTGCATTTGCCTTAACTGACAATATTATAATTATTATGGCCGGTTTAGGTGCCGGTGCTATTTGGGTTCGTGAGATGACCCTTCATATGGTTCATACCAATGCTTTAGTCAGGTATAGATACCTAGAGCACGGCGCCCATTGGGCGATTTTTGTACTGGGGCTAATAATGCTTTTGAAGCTACACCACATAGAACCACCAGAGGTTCTAGTGGGTATAGTAGGCCTAGTCTTTGTCGCGGCATCTTTAGTTTCTTCACGTCGCGCTAACACGGCGGGTTGACTATGACGGGCAAGCTTCTGTTATTCTATTAGTCATGGCACAAACATTCTTTTTCTATGACCTAGAGACCAGCGGACTAAGCAGTCGGTACCAGCGGGTTATGCAATTTGCCGGACAACGGACTGATCAAAACCTTAATCCTATTGGCGATCCTGTTGATTTTTTAGTGCGCTTGCCAGAAGATATCTTGCCCGAACCACAGGCGACTATGATAACAGGCACAACGCCACAAAAGACAATCGAAGAAGGCATTTCCGAACCGGAATTTTGCAAAATGCTGATTAATGAAATATTTACACCAAATACAATTGCAGTTGGCTTTAACAACGTACGTTTTGATGACGAGTTTTTACGTCACACCTTGTGGCGTAATTTTTACGACCCTTATGAATGGGCATGGTCGGATGGTCGTTCACGCTGGGATATCTTGGACCTAGTTCGCATGACAAGGGCTCTTCGACCCCAGGGAATAAAATGGCCAGTCGACGACGAGGGTGGGCCAACAAATCGACTAGAGCTACTGTCAAAAGAAAACAACCTCACGCACTTACATGCGCACGATGCCCTCAGTGATGTCGAGGCAACTATACAAATTGCAAAACTAATCAAACAAAAACAACCAAAGCTGTTCGACTTTTTATTGCAGCTTCGTGATAAAAAACAAGCTGCGAAGGTTGTGAATCTTGAAGACCCAAAACCTTTTGTTTATAGTAGCGGTCGCTTTGGCAAAGCCAACGATTTTACGACAATTGCACTGCCTATTGCGCCCGGCATGACGCCGGGGACTGTGTTGGTTTATGATTTACGCTTTGATCCAAAGGATTTTTCCAAGCTAAGCCAAAAAGATATCAGGGCCAAGTTGTTTGCCAGCTGGGAAGACCGCAAAAAAGACGGTTTTCAGCCTATTCCAGTCAAAGAACTGGCCTATAATAAATGTCCGGCCGTAGCCCCTCTGGGTGGTATGGACGACAAGGCCTGTGAAAGACTAGCCCTAAGCAGAAAATCTATCGAGCAGAACTTTAAGAACCTTGGAAAAGATTTTACTGATAAAGTTTCGGCTGCTTTTGCCGAGCGCGAACCATACGCCGGTAGCGATGACGTCGAAGGCAAATTATACGACGGCTTTATAAATGATCGCGACAAAGTGCGTATACAAGTTGTCAGAAACGCTTCGGAAAAAGACCTAGTAGATTTTCATCCCGAGTTTGCCGACGAACGCTTGGACGAACTGTTGCTTCGTTATAAAGCTCGAAATTATCCAAGGGCGCTTAGCGCCGACGAACAATCTATCTGGCAAGAATACCGTCATAAAAAGTTCACAGCACAAGCTCCAAAATACATACAATCCCTATCTGATTTAATGAAAATCAACCAGGCAGACGAAGAGAAAGCTTTTTTATTGCAAGAATTGCAGCTTTGGCTTGAAGCAACTGCCCCCGGAGAATAAATAAATCTAAACAACTATTGCATTATAGTCAAACATATGATATCGTTAAAATAACTTTAAAGAGTTAATTAGCGAGGTTATTATGAGAAAAGAAGCAAAAATTGGAATATTTTCTACGATGGTTATTTTAACCCTCATTGTTAATCTTGATAACATCTTCAACGCATTAACCAGGTTTTTTCTAACAGGTATCATACCAGGCACGCAAATTGCTTTGCCAAGCCTATTGATGTTTACGATATCTGTACTGGCTATCTCTGTGATGATTACACGTGTCATACGTCATTATTTGCCAGAAAAGTATTTGGTTAAAAAATCTGCTAGCAAATTCATTCAGATTAAAACTTAGACTGTTATTTTTCAGATTGTCGTAGGGTGATTTATATGGCATTTTAGCGTATAATATACGGAATGGATTTTTTGCGAGTTAGAGGTGCCAGTGAGCACAACCTAAAGAATATTGATGTTGATATTCCTCTAGGCAAGTTGGTTGTTATTACTGGCCTTTCTGGCTCGGGTAAATCGTCGTTAGCTTTTGACACAATTTACGCCGAAGGTCAACGTCGATATGTTGAAAGCCTTAGCAGCTATGCTAGGCAGTTTCTTGGGTTAATGGAAAAGCCAGACGTCGAAAGTATTGAAGGTCTAAGCCCGGCAATTTCTATCGATCAAAAATCGACCAGTCGGAACCCACGATCAACAGTAGCCACGGTTACTGAAATCTATGATTATCTACGTTTATTGTTTGCGCGCGTGGGTGTACCTCACTGTCCGGTCTGTGGCAAAACTGTAAGCAAACGAACACCGCAAGCGATTGTTGACGAGATACTCAAACTTCCTAAAGGCAGTCGACTTATGATACTTGCGCCTTTGGCTGTGGATAAAAAAGGAGAGTTTGCTCATGTTCCAGAACAATATCAAAAACTTGGTTTTGCCAGAGCTCGTGTTGATGGGGTGGTGTATAGTCTCGACGAATGGCCGGATCTAGACAAAAAATACAAACACACAATTGAACTTGTTGTTGATCGTTTAGTCATAGGTACAGCAAACAATACGCGCGTAGCCCAATCGGTTGAGCAGGCACTAGAGGCAGCCCATGGCACGGTAGAGGTATTGGAGGTTGATAATGATTCACTACATGTTTATTCTCAAAGATTTGCCTGCGTGAATCATCCAGACGAACCTATACCCGAACTAGAGCCGCGTTTATTTAGCTTTAACTCGCCACAAGGTGCATGTCCTGTATGTACCGGTCTTGGTAAACGCCTAGAGGTTGATCCAGATCTAGTTTTTAACCCTAATCTAACAATTGCCGAAGGTTCTATACGTCCGTATAATCGCGTTAATTCAGATGCTTGGTATATGAAAAAGCTAGCAGCAGTTGCCGAAGCACACGGTTTTAGTTTGCAAGTTGCGGTGAAAGACTTAGGCGACGAGGCGATGGAAAAGATATTGTACGGTACAGGCAATCAAAAATACACAGTCGAGCTAGGTAGTGGGCGCAGCTATGATTCAACATACGAAGGAGTCATACCAAACCTAGAACGAC
>JBBTRW010000023.1:0-2583 GCA_038064995.1 Patescibacteria group bacterium
CAAGAAAAACTTCAAAGCCCCAAACCTTGAGTGAAAAAACAGCAGACATCAAATATCAATCAAATCCATTTGCACTTTCGTTTGACAAATTCGGCCAGTTCTTTGAAAAAAACCTAGGCTGGGCAATAGCACTAATCATACTGCCAATCTTCGGCTTTTTCTTTCAACTGCTTATCAGCATTATCGACGCCGCAACTATGCCTAACGCTAACGCCCACGGCGGTCACGCACATCCAGAAATACAGCTGGGCTCTATCGATCCTGCAGCTATAGGTCTAATTTCCCTAACAGTAATATTGGTAGCCGTACTGCTGGCCACTGTTATTGTTGTCAGCGTAGCAATGCAAACATTCATATCTGGATTATTCAGCTATGTAGCGCTTGAAAACGAGGCTGGACGAACAGCACGTTTCAGTACGGCCGTCGACGCAGTGGTCGCACGATTTTGGCGACTGTTTTTGGCTCAATTACTGGCAACTGCAAAAATATTTGGCTGGACCCTACTGCTAATCATCCCAGGTATAGTGGCTGTGTTCCGCTATGCGCTGCTGCCATATGTAATCATGGACGAACCAGCTAGCAAAAAAGGGGTCAAAGACTCACACGACCGAGTTAAAGCCTTGGTGGCAGGCCGCAAACGTGAGATTTTTGGCGTAGCAACAGTTGCGACTATTATTCCAATAGTCGGTAATTTAATCCAGTTCATTGGTAACGCTGCTTTGTACCGACAGCTACAAATCTTTCACGACAAGAAACTGGAAAAGCCAGCTATTCACTGGCTAAATTACTTTGGCTTTGTCTTGATAGGGCTTTATGCACTGCTAATCGTATTTATAGCTGCAATTGCAATATTGGCCACCCTAAGCTCTCGGTACTAGCCCTCTCGTTGATGAATTTCCGTATGGTTCAGGCCATAAAAGTGCGCGATTTCATGCCATAGCGTATGCTTGACTTGCTCATACAAAGCCCGCCCCGTCATGTGGCAGTATTTTACAATCGGTATTTTGAAAAGTGTTATTTTATCTGGCAAAACCAAATTATAACCTGCCCCACGCTGTGTCATCGGTATTCCCTCGTATAATCCCAGCAACAAATGATCGTTGCGTAAATTCATTTTATCTTTTTGGTGCTTGTCTGGCTCATCAGCATACGTGACCACTACATTTTGCAAGTTTTCAATATCCCGCTTTGGCAGTTCATCCATCGCTCTGCTGACTAAACTTTCAAACTGTTGATCGGTTGGGATATTCATAGTAAATCTGAATTTTTAGCGATAGTTAATAAAGTTCGTCACAAAATCAAAATCTTGATCTTGTATCAGCTGCATTACCGCTTGTAGTTCGTCCTTTTTTGCACTAGTTACGCGCACAGCATCACCCTGAATCTGAGCCTTGGCTTTTGGAAATTTCTCGCGCAGCAGCTTTGTAATCTGCTTGGCTTTATCCTGATCTAAACCTTCCTTAAAGGGCACTTCTTTCGTGGCCTTTAAGTTACTTTCGTTCACGACCCCACCAAGATCTAGAACCTTGGAACTTTGGTTGCGTAAAGCAAGTTTTTTGCGAACAATATCTAGCACTGCGTCAACTTGCCATTCTCCGGCACCGACTATCTTGATGCCTTTCTTGTCAGCTAGCCATTCTATCGCCGCAGGCGTATCTTTAAAATCATAGCGATTTCCGATTTCACGCTCAACTAGGGCAAAGACGTTATTCATCTCTGCCTTGTCATACTGACTGACTATATCAAAACTAAAATTTGCCATATGATTATTATAACAGTCATGTACCCGAAGGTCGCACACCTATATCGCTAAGCTCGAATCCATAATCTTCTAGGGTGCTGATAACTAGATCGCTATCGCCAACTTTGTACTCGTGAGCCATTGCCTGTAAAAAATTCCCTACATTTTCGAACAACTCGCCATCAAATTCTAAAACATCTGGGCTTATTTCTACCATGACATACCCTCCCTAGAAGCATTATTGTACCTCTACTATAATTATACTCCTGCTTGGGCGCAAAGGCCTAGCTAATATTATCGGCTGACTGTGTTTGCCGGTATATATAACCTTGCAAAAATTATCATTTAATTTTTGCATCTTGCTCTACGTTCGTTACAAAACTCTTCATGTGGTCTCCTGTACTTTACTCATATTATATCTTATTATTTCACTGGTATGAATTAAAAACTCCCCGGCGACATCCATGTCGCTGGGGAGGGTTTGACGGTACTCGACTTGAGCGCCGCCAGAGAAGGTGATCAGTCTTCGTGTCCGTCGTCACGGCCATTGTGGTTGTCGTCGTGACCACTATGCCTGTGGTTGAAGCCGTCGCTACAACCGCTTCTGTCGTCGTTCGTGATGACGACTGTGGCCTTGTCCTTGACCAATATAGCGAATGCATCAGATTCGATGGTGAGATCACCAATCACAAAGAAGTTCTCCGAACTCTCCCTGGAATCGTCACCAATAATGGTGATCGGAATCTCCCAGCTTGTTTGACCTGCTGGGATAGTGACTAGCTCGTTCTCAGCCGCAACGTAGTCAACACCACTGGTTGCCCCGCCCCTGACCTGAACTTGTT
>JBBTRW010000024.1:0-1609 GCA_038064995.1 Patescibacteria group bacterium
GGGTCAACTAGTTTTGAGATTATGCTAAGTCCCGCCGTAGAATAATGGCGTTTTCCTTCGGCAGTTGCGATATCATGCCGAGATTCGTCTTCCGCCAATACACAGTCGACCACTGGTTTCGCATCATCAATTGCTTGCCTCCATTGCTCTGGATCATGCTGTATCAATTCGTCTGGATCTTTTGCATCGTCCGGCATGCTGACAATATTTAGTTCGATGCCCAGTTGTTGGCTGATTTCAATTGCCCGTTCGGTTGCAGCTAGTCCTGCCCTGTCGTTATCAAATGCTAAAGATATATTACTGCTGAGGCGTTTTATGATTTTCAAGTGCTGTTCAGTCAAAGCCGTACCAGCGGCGGCTACCACATTGTGAACACTAATCTGATGCGAACTAACAACATCTAGGTTGCCTTCTACGATTACAGCCCTGTCTTGTTTTCGTATAGCTTCTTTTGCCAAATGCAGGCCGTATACATGGCGTGATTTGTCATACAGTAAAGTCTGCGGAGTATTTAGGTATTTTGGCGCCTTTGGGTCATTGGCGATTAGTCTGCCCGTAAACCCTATCACCCTACCAGATGCATCCTGCAGCGGCAGCATCAAGCGACTGCGGAACAGATCTTTGCTTGCTCGATTGCTCATACCTGCATCTTTTATTTCTGTTTCGGTGAATCCTTTTTTCTTTAGAAATGTGACGATCGATTCGATGGTGTTTGGGGCATACCCAATCATAAAATCATGCATAACTTTCTTGTTCAATTTGCGGTTTTTTGTCACGTATTCTAGTGCGTGTTGGTTTTTTACTAGCGTATGCTGATAGTAACGAGAAGCAACCTCAAGCAGATTGTACAGACGTTCCTTCTTTTTGCCTAAACCCTTTTCACCGGTTTGGTACATACTGAGGTCAATACCTGCTTTTTGCGCCAATAATTCCATGGCACCACGAAAATCTAAGCCCTCGACCTGCATAATAAAACTGTATATATCACCGCCTTGGTTAGATGAAAAATCATACCAAACATGCTTGTCCGGACTGACCATAAAGCTGGGTGTTTTTTCGTCATTAAATGGGCTAAGGCCCTTGAGGCTGCGCCCCGCCCGTTGCAAACGAACATATTCACCTATAACATCCTCGATGTTCAATCGCGATCGAATGTCTTCTTTTGCATCTTGCATAACAATATTATATCACTATTTACCTCTGTTGGAGTATAGGTGGTAATATTCTATCTGCTGAAATTGCTTATTTGGCAAATTTTTAGTACTTTTTATTGCCACCTATACTCCCCTTATGCTTAAATGAAGTGACGATGGATCCTAATTATGGCTATGTACAATCTGCCCCACAAAATATTGGTGGATTTTCTAAAAAAACAATAATTATTATCGCCAGCTTGGCGGTCGCCATAATAATTGCAATCGTTTTACTAATTTCTAGTAGCCAAAATGTCACCGGTGTGCAATCCCAGCGTTTGATCGTTAGGTACGATAACCTGCAGACACTTTTGTCAGACACTGAAACTACTAGAAACCTGAAAAACCAAGATCTTAGCAATATAGTAAAAGGCTTTGAGCTGACTACCCCAACTGATGTAAATGATTTAAAAACT
>JBBTRW010000025.1:0-395 GCA_038064995.1 Patescibacteria group bacterium
CTATCCTGCCAGTCGCGATATGTGTACGATAGGTGGAATGGTCAACAACAATGCTGGCGGTGAAAAATCACTTGAGTATGGCAAGACAGACAAGTATGTCGACAAAATCGAGTTTGTTTTTGCCGATGGCGTTAAGCGCCTAGTTAAACCGTTAAACCGAACAGGCTTGATCAAGAAAATGGCACAAAAAGATTTCGAAGGCAAAGTATACAGAGAGATATATGAATTAATAGAGAGTAACTACGACCTAATAAAATCTGCAAAACCTAATGTCAGCAAAGACTCGACTGGATATCATCTGTGGAATGTATGGGACCGAGAAACGGGTGTTTTTGACCTGAATAAAGCTATCGTAGGGGCACAAGGTACATTGGGGTTGGTTACAAGAGCTGAAT